>DASUQN010000568.1:0-4752 GCA_036280515.1 Intrasporangium sp.
ACCGACAGCGTCGGAGACGACCGCCGTCGCCCAGCCCTCCGTGCCGAGCACGACGGTCGCTTCGGAGGGCACGGCCGCAGAGTCCCAGGGCGTACCGGCCTGGATCTGGTGGCTGCTCGCGGCGATCGTGGTCGCCCTCGCGATCGCCGTTCCGGTGCTGCTCCGCCGACGCCGGATGGACCGGTGGCTGGACGACTTCGCGAGAGCGAGAGCCGAAGTCGCTTGGCTCGCACATGAGTTCATACCTCGCCTCCGCCAGACCGGCTCGAGCCAACTGGTGGCCGGAGGGCTCGAGGTGTCGTCCGCCAGGATCGTCGCAGCCGAGGACCAGCTCACGGCCCTCATCGCGTCGGCTCCCGACGACGTGACGCTTGACCGATCGCGCATCCTGCGCGACGCGCTGCGCGACGCCCGCACGCGCCTCGATGCCGTTGCGTCGTCCGGCACCGACGAGGCCCTGTCCACCGATCTCGACGAGATCGCCGGCGAGCTCGAGGCCGCGCTCGCCACGACAGGCCCACCGGGCACCACCGGAGGAGCCGGGCCCACACCGGGCCCAACGGACCAGCCGTCGTGAGGTGATCACGACACCTGTGCGACTGCCAGGGAGCAGCGCGAACTGCACACTCGACGGGACGGGCGCCGCGCGGCCTGCACACTCGACCGGGAGTCAGAGGACGGTGAGGTCGCGGGGGCGGTGGTTGAGCCGCTCGACGCCGGTGTCGGTCACCGCGACGATGTCCTCGATGCGGGCGCCCCACCGGCCCGGGAAGACGATGCAGGGCTCGATGCTGAACGTCATCCCCGGCTCCAGGCGGAGATCGTTGCCCTCGACGATGTAGGGCTCCTCGTGCACGTCCAGCCCGATGCCGTGCCCGGTCCGGTGGATGAAGTGGTCACCCAGCCCCGCCTCGACGAGCACCTGCCGAGCCGCGCGGTCGATGCACTGGCAGGTCGCCCCGGGGCGCACCGCATCCACTGCGGCCTGCTGTGAGGCCCGCAAGGCGGCGTACGCGGAGGCCACGTCGGGCTCGGAAGCCGGCCCAGCGGCATACGTCCTCGTGCTGTCCGAGCAGTAGCCCGAGGAAAGCGGGCCACCGATGTCCACCACGATGACGTCGCCTCGTTCGATGACGCGATCAGAGACGGCGTGGTGGGGGCTCGACCCGTTGGGACCCGAGCCGACGATGACGAACTCAGCTGCGGCATGGCCCTCCTCGACGATCGCGGCGGCGATGTCGCCAGCGACTGCACGCTCGGTCCGACCTGGACGGAGCCACTCCCCGACTCGCGCGTGGACGCGGTCGATGGCTGCCCCAGCGGCCCGCAGCTCGGCGATCTCGGCCGGTGTCTTGCGCATCCGCAGCTCTCGGACGATCGGCCACGCCGGGCGCTGGTCGACGGCCCCCGCATCGCGCAGCTGGAACAGATGGAGGGCCGTCGTGGTGTCGGAGAAGGCCAGCGGCCCGGGCGTGAGGCCGGCCAGGGCGAGCGTGTGGGCGTCCTCGCCGTCGACCCACGCACGGACCTCGATGCCGAGGTGTGCGAAGGGGACGTGGCCGAGGCCGGCGTTCTCGAGCTTCGGTACGACGAAATGGGGAGCGAGCCCGGGATCCGCGGGAACGACGAGGGCGGTGAGGCGCTCGTAGGACGCGCCACCGATCCCGATGAGGTAGCGCAGGTCGGAGCCGAGCGACACGACGACGGCCGACACACCGGCGGCCTCGGTGAGAGCTCGGAGCCGGTGCAGCCGGTCACGTGCCGTCGGGACGTCGATCGTCGTGGAGATCACACCCATGCTCACGACCTTAGGTGGGAGGCTGGACTGGTGGCCCGCCGGAGGCGGATGCTGGTGGTCGTGGCGCTGGCCGCGACAGCGACCGGATGCGGCGCGCCCTCAGGCGACCAGGAGGTACCCGTGACCGTGCCGACGTCGATCACCGTGACGAGCGCCGCCTTTGCCGAAGGCGAGGCGATCCCGCGCGACTACACGTGCGACGGCGCGGGCCGGATCCCGTCCCTCGCGTGGAGCGACGTGCCCGACGACGCCGGCGCGCTCGCGCTCGTCGTGGACGACCCCGATGCCCCGAGCGGCACCTTCACCCACTGGGTGGTGCTCGACCTGCCCGTCGAGACGCGGGAGCTCCCGGACGGGCGACTGCCAGCGGGAACGCCGCAGGCGGTGAACTCGGGTGGGCGCACGGGCTGGTACCCGCCGTGCCCGCCGAGCGGGACCCATCGGTACCGGTTCACCGTGCATGCCCTCTCGCGAGCGACCGGTGTCCCCGACGGCGCGCCGCTCGAGCGGGCGCTGGCGGCGATCCGCGGGTTCGCCGTCGCCTCGGGCACGCTCGAGGGCACGTACTCCCGCTGACGCGGCCCCTCCTGCGAAGCGTCCATTCGGCCGGCGCGTCGACGGGCGTCGATGGGACCGTCAGTGCCCGGTGCTATCAATGCCTCAGGACAAGATGGGTCGATCGGGAGGGTCTCTGTGTTCCTGCTGGGCGAGCGGGTGGTGTGGTCGGCGTCCGACCTGGCCGCGTCGACGGAGTGCGAGTACCGCGTCGCACGGCGCCTCGACGTGAAGCTCGGCCGGATCCAGCCGGTGGCCGAGCCGCAGGACCCGCTGCAGGAGCGCATCGCCACGCTCGGTGACGAGCACGAGCAGCGCCTGCTCCGCCGCTACGTCGCTGAGGGCGTGGTCGCGATGGTCGATCGACTCACCGGCGCCCACACCGACGAGCGGCTCCGGGACCTGCACGCGACGAGCATCGGCAGGTTCTCGCAGGGTGGTGTCGTCTACCAGCCGGGCTTCTTCGACGGGGAGTTCTTCGGCTATGCCGACTTCGTCGAGCCCTCCGCCTCGGGCTGGGTCGTCGCCGATGCCAAGCTCGCCCGGAGCGCCAAGCCGAAGGCGATGCTGCAGGTCGCGTCCTACGCAGACCAGCTGGCGAGGGCCGGTCTGACGGTCGCACCCAACGGTGCCCTGCTGCTCGGGGACGGGCCGCGTGAGGTGGTGCCGCTGCACGACGTGCTGCCGGTCTTCCGCTCGCAACGGGACAGGCTGCGCGCCATCATTGCCGAGCGCATGGCTGCCGGGGTGGCGCTCGCGTGGGGTGACGACTCGCACACCATCTGCGGCTACTGCCCGGAGTGCGTGGACGCGATCGCCTCCCATCACGACCTGCTCCTCGTGGCCGGGCTGCGCCGGGACCAGCGGCGCAAGCTGCGCGAGGCCGGGATCCGGACGCTTCACGAGCTCGCTGCGGCGACGGAGGGCCCGGCCGACCTCAGCGCGTCGACCTACGCGACCCTGCGCACCCAGGCAGTCGCGCAGGTCGGCCAGCTCGAGTCCGGCACGGTCCGCTTCACGAGGGCGGAGCGGGCGGCCGGAGAGCCCCCGGTGACGCTGCCCGCTCCCTCGGCCGGCGACATCTTCTTCGACTTCGAGGGCGACCCGCTCTACAGCGAGGACGACCCAGCCGTCGCCGGGCTCGAGTACCTCTGGGGTCTGCGGCTCGGGAACGACGCTGCGGGTCAGGGGCAGTTCGTGCCCCTCTGGGCCCACGACTACGCCCAGGAGCGGGAGGCGTTCGCGGAGTTCATGCGAGTCGTGGCCGAGCGGCGCGAGCAGTGGCCGGACCTGCACATCTACCACTACGCCCCCTACGAGACGACGGCGCTGAAGCGCCTGGCCGGCCGCTACGGGATGTTCGAGGCGGAGCTCGATGACCTGCTCCGCAGCAAGGTCTTCGTCGACCTCTACTCCGTGGTGCGGCGGGCGGTCGTCGTCTCGCAGCCGTCCTACTCGATCAAGAAGCTCGAGCCGCTCTACATGGGTGACGAGCTCCGCGAGGGTGACGTCCAGAAGGGCGACGTCTCGATCGCCGAGTACCACCTCTTCCGGCTCGATCGCGAGGTCGGTGACGAGGAGTCCGCTGCCACGCGCCTCAAGGAGCTGCAGGAGTACAACGCCTACGACTGCCTGTCGACCCAGCGGCTGCGCGACTGGCTGCTCGACGCCGTCGAGGTGCCGGTGGGGGCACCCGTCGGCCCCGAGGACGGCGGCCCCGAGCAGCTCGAGTCCGCGCTCGCGACGGAGCGAGCCCGCCTGACCCATGAGCTCTCCGGACGGGCGGAGATCGTCCAGGACCCGGATTCCGCCCACGCCTGGCGGCTGCTCTCCGCTGCCGTCGGCTACCACCGACGCGAGGACCTGCCCTTCTGGTGGGACCACTTCAGCCGGCTCAACCGGGACGTCACCGAGTGGGGCGAGGACCGCGACGTCTTCGTCGTGACGCACGCTGAGGTCATCAGCGACTGGGCTACGTCGGGGCGCCAGACGAACCCGCGGCGGAGGATCCGGCTCACCGGCACCTGGGGTCCGGGCAGCTCGTCGGCACCGACGTTCTACGCCGCCTACGCCCTCCCGACGCCGCCGGGAATGCAGGAGCACGACCAGTACGCATGGCAGACAAAGGAGCTCAAGGTCTCACTGCCGGATCCCGACAACCCCGACATCCTCGAGGTCGAGGAGACCTGCCGACCCGGCGACAACTGCGACGACTTTCCCATCGCGCTGACTCCGACCTCGGTCCCCACCAAGACCGTCGAGCAGGCGCTCCACCGCTACGCCGGCGCCGCGCTGGCGGGGCACGACGACCCGGTGGACGCGGCGTGGGACCTGCTCACCTGCCAGCCGCCTCGCCTCGTCGGCGGGCGTGCACTCCTGCCGCTCGAGACCGGGGGCGA
>DASUQN010000569.1:0-4606 GCA_036280515.1 Intrasporangium sp.
CAAGGGACGCCCACCCCGGGCGATCCCCGTCCGAACGCGCCGCAAACCACCGCCAAACGCCAACCAGAAGGAGGGCCGAGAATGCAGTACGAGCTGCGCACCCAGGTCATCGAACCCCAGCGCAAGACCTTCGACCACCTCGTCGCGCGATTCGGGGACCGCCCCGCATCTCGCTACGAGGAGGGGTCGTTCGACATCCAGGCGAGGGAGAACCTGCACTACCGCCCGCTCTGGGACCCGACCAAGCAGATCTACGACGAGTCCTTCAGCGTCCTGCGCCTGACGGACCCCTACTCCTTCACCGACCCGCGGCAGTACTACTACGCCCCGTACGTCACCTCGCGCGCCGGCACGTCGGACGCGTTCGGCGCGACGCTGGCGTACCTCGAGAGCCGCGACCTGCTCGAGCGCCTGCCCGAGGGGTGGAAGGACCTGCTTGCTCAGCTGGTCATCCCGCTGCGCCACTATGAGTCCGGCGCGCAGCTCATCTCGACGGCAGCGGCCCGCTTCGGCTTCGGCACGACGATCACTCAGTGTGCGGCCTACGCCGCCTTCGACCGGATCGGCAACGCGCAGCAGATCAGCCGACTCGGCATCGCCCTCGACGGCGGCACCGCCGGCCTGCTCGAGGACGCGAAGACCTCGTGGATGGAGGACGAGGCGCTCCAGGGCCTGCGCCGGCTCGTCGAGGAGACGATCATCGAGAAGGACTGGGCGGTCGCGCTCATCGCCCTCGACGTCACGGACCAGCTGCTCTACCGCGTCCTCTTCGCGCACCTCGACGACGCGGCCATCACCGGCGGCGCCCCCGCGTACAGCCTCGCCGCACAGCACCTGGCCGAGTGGTTCAAGGACCAGCGCCGGTGGCTCGACGCGCTGTACAAGGCCTGGACGGCCGACCCCGAGCTGGGGGTGGCCAATGCCGAGATCCTCACGAGCACCATCACCGGCGCCGTCGACCGGGCACTGGCTGCGCTGCGTCCCCTGGCCGCGCACGCCGACGCACTCGTCGGTGCTGGCGCCGCCGCCGCGCTCGAGCAGCTCGCGGACGAGCTGCGCGCCGCCCACTCCGCCCCGAAGGAGGCCTGACATGACCGAGACCACCACCCCCAGCACGGCCGCTGGTTCGTCCGCCACCCCCGCCGCGGCTCGGCCCGTCGGCGTCGACATCCAGGAGTCCGAGACCAACCGCGCCGTCGTCGAGGCCATCGAGGCCGACAACGCCGACTGCGCCGTGCAGCACATGCCGGGCCTCGTCCGGATCACCTCGCCCGGTCGCCTCGTCGTCAACCGGGTCACCGTCGAGGACCGCCTCGGACGCGAGTGGGAGACCCACGAGTTCCAGATGGCGATCGTGTCCTACTTCGGCCACATCCAGGAATGGGATGACGACGAGATCGTCATCGCCTGGGACCACTGAGCAAACCGCACGCGACCGCAGCGACAAGGAGACACCGATGACCATCGCCCCCAAGGCGCCCCGCAAGCTGTCGATGAAGCAGCGGTACCAGGCGCTCACCCGTGACCTCGACTGGGAGCCGAGCTACGTCGACCGCGAGGAGATGTTTCCCTACCTCGAGTTCGAGGGCATCAAGATCCACGACTGGAGCAAGTGGGAGGACCCCTTCCGCCTGACGGTGGACGCGTACTGCAAGTACCAGGCCGAGAAGGACAAGCGCCTGTATGCCGTGCTCGACGGCTTCGCCCAGGGCCAGGGCCACCTGTCCCTCACCGACGCGAACTACCTCAACGCGATGAAGATCTTCCTCCAGGGCATCGCGCCGAACGAGTACAACGCGCACCGCAACTTCGCCTATCTCGCCCGCCACCTCGGCGGTCCCGGCCCGCGCTTCGCGGCCCTGTGCCAGTCGATCGACGAGATGCGGCACACGCAGACCGAGGTCCACACGCTCAGCAACTACAACAAGTACTACAGCGGCTTCCACAACTTCTCGCAGCAGCACGACCGGGTCTGGTACCTGTCCGTGCCGAAGTCCTTCTTCGAGGACGCCCTCTCGGCCGGCCCCTTCGAGTTCCTCATCGCCATCGGGTTCTCCTTCGAGTACCTGCTGACCAATCTCCTGTTCGTCCCCTTCATGTCGGGTGCGTCCTTCAACGGCGACCTGCCGACGATGACGTTCGGCTTCTCGGCACAGTCCGACGAGTCGCGGCACATGACGCTCGGCCTCGAGGCGATCAAGTTCCTCCTCGAGCAGGACGAAGCCAACGTGCCGATCGTCCAGGCGTGGATCGACAAGTGGTTCTGGCGGGGGTACCGGGTCACCGGCCTCGTCGCGCAGATGCTCGACTACATGCTGCCGCGCAAGGTGATGAGCTGGAAGGAGGCCTTCGAGCTCTACTTCGAGCAGCAGATGATGCAGGGCCTCTTCCAGGACCTCGCCTTCTACGGCATCACGCCGCCCAGGCACGTGGAGGACGCCATCGGCGAGAAGGACGTCCTGTCCCACCAGGTCTACTGGATCCTCTACCAGTTCTCGCACGCCGCCTCGTTCACGACGAGCGTCCCCCATGACGAGCACCTGGCGTGGCTCTCCAAGACCTACCCCGACACCTTCGACACCTTATACAAGCCGCTCTGGGACAAGGAGAAGCGCAACATCGAGGCCGGCGGCAGGCACTTCGTCCGCGGCCTGCCACAGCTCTGCCAGGTCTGCCAGATCCCGATGGGCTTCACCGAGCCGGGTGACCCCACGACGATCTGCCAGCGCGAGAGCGAGTACAACGGCGAGAAGTTCCAGACCTGCTCGAACGGCTGCCAGTGGATCTTCGAGCGCGAGCCGGAGAAGTACGTCCAGGCCTGGCTGCCCGTCCACCAGATCTACCAGGGCAACTGCGGTGGACCCACGCTGCCAGACGTCCTCCAGTGGTACGGCCTGCAGGACGGTGACAACGGCGAGTACGTCGGCTCCGTCGACGAGCGCAACTGGAAGAAGTGGCACGCCGAGACCGACGTCAACGAGCCAGAGCGCGCGGGCGCCGAGGCCTGAGAGGAGACCGACATGGCAGTCAAGGCCATCAGCACCTACGACTTCCCGTCGAGGTCCCGCCAGGAGCTCTACGGCGACGACCAGCTCGTCCACGTGTGGTTCAGGGACAACCCGTGGTTCTGCGCCGCGGCGTGCTTCCGTGCGCCGAAGGCCATGACGTGGGCCGACTTCTGGAGCCAGCTCGTCATCCCGTTCGCCGAGGAGGACCCGGACTTCGACCCGGCCGCCCCGCGCGCGTGGTCCCTGCACGGAGAGTCGCTCACCCCACGTGACGAGGCGACCCTCGAGGAGCTCGGCGTCGCCCACAAGGACGTCCTCGCGACCGTTCTCGCCTAGCCACCCACAACGGTGCCGTATGCCGCTGAGCCGGCTCAGCGGCATACGGCACCTTCCGAACTTGCTTGAGACCCAAAGGAACCGCTGTGGAGACGTTCACGATCACCGTCGAGCCACTCGGTCGTGAGATCGAGTGCCGAGAGGACCAGACCATCCTCGATGCCTGCCTGCGCAACGGCGTCTGGCTGCCGCACTCGTGCACCCACGGCACGTGCGCGACGTGCAAGTGCGACATGGTCGACGGCGATGTCGACCACGGTGACGCGAGCTCGTTCGCGCTCATGGACTTCGAGCGCGACGAGGGCAAGCTGCTCACCTGCTGCGCCAAGCCACGCTCCGACGTCGTCATCGAGGCAGACATCGACGTCGATGAGGACGTCCAGGTGCATCCCGTCCAGGACTACGTCGGCACCGTCGTGGCCCTCGAGGACATCGCGCGGGACACCCGCCGCCTGGTCATCGAGCTCGACCGGCCGATGGCGTTCAACGCCGGGCAGTACCTGAAGTTCCAGGTGCCGGGCAAGGACACCGACCGGACGTACTCGATGGCGAACCCGCCCACCGAGCAGCAGCGGCTCGAGTTCCACATCCGCCGCACACCCGGTGGGCTCGCGTCCGACGGGTGGATCTTCGGGGCGATGTCGGTCGGCGACGAGGTCAACGTGTCGGGCCCCTATGGCCGGTTCGTCCTCAAGTTGGGCGACGACCGGGACGCCGTGCTCGTGGCCGGCGGGACCGGGCTCGCGCCGATCAAGTCGATGATCCGGCACGCGCTCGAGAACGAGGCGTACGAGGGGCGCCTGACTCTCTACCATGGCGGGCGGTCCCGCGAGTGGCTCTACGACGTCGAGGAGTTCCGGCGGCTCGAGGCGCAGTACCCCGAGCAGTTCACCTACCGGCCGTGCCTGTCCGACGAGACGGCGGAATCTGTGGGCGAGGACGCCTCGGCCTATGGCTATGGACTCGTCACCGATGTCATTGCCGCGGACCACGCCAGCCTGAGCGGTGGAGCGGGCTACCTGTGTGGGCCGCCGCTCATGGTCGAGGCCGCCCTGAAGACGCTGATGTCCAGGCGGCTCTTCCCGCGCGACATCTACCGCGAGGACTACTTCGACGAGTCGGACAAGGCGTCCGGTGGTCTGAAGAGCCCGCTCATCAAACGCTGACCTCGGCTGCTCCCCGGCACGATCCCCGCCACGTCCTCCGCAACACGCCCGGCTCCTCGAAACTGGTCGCTGCTGCAACACGGTGAGTTTCGCGGT
>DASUQN010000570.1:0-3170 GCA_036280515.1 Intrasporangium sp.
GCAGGTCGGTGATGTCGAGGAAGCCGGACGCGGCCGCCTCGCCGTTGCGGTTGACTCCCTTCACGGTCACGGTCACGGTCTTCGGCTCGAGCCAGAAGCCCACCGCAGTCGTGACCTCGACGTCCTGCGAGGCGCCGCTGCCCTCGGCCACGATCCGGCCGCCGATCTCGCCGTACGCCGTGTTGCGGAGCCCACCCAGGTCGCCGCGGGCGACCACCCCGACCGTGGCGGTCCCGTGTGCCGGGACGGTGACGGTGTGCGAACGGAGGATGATCGCGTCGGACGAGATCCTTCGGCCGTCAGCGCCGGTGATGTCCTCGACCTTCAGGTTCAGCTTCACCGCCCGGTCGGAGACGTTGGAGTAGCTGACCTGCTTGGTGACCCTCTCGTCGCGGCCGTGCGGCCAGTCGAAGCTGGCCAGCTGCACGCTGACGTCGCTGGTGACGGTGCTCCGGATCGCGCTGGGCGTCCACAGCTCTCCGGCACCCTGGTCATACACGGTGCCCCGGGCATCCGCCTTGACCGAGCCGACGAGGGCGGCCCTGACCTGTTGCGCGGTCCAGTCCGGGTGCGCGTGGCGCACCAGCGCGGCGGCCCCGGCCACGTGCGGAGAGGCCATCGATGTCCCTGACATGGCGGTGTAGTGGATGCCGCCGGGGCTGTTGTTCTGGGCGCCGACGATCGCCACGCCGGGACCGGCGATGTCAGGCTTCACGCGGTGCTCGCCGAGGGTGGCTCCGCGGCTGGAGAAGCTGGCCGTCTCGCCGTCCGGGTCGACCGCACCGACGGTCAGCACACCCTCGGCGCAACCGGGAGAGGAGACCGTCTCGCGGGCGCCGGCGTTGCCGGCAGCGATCACGAACAGGGTCTTGGTCTGCTCGGACAGTCGCTGCGCGGCCTGCGCCATCGGGTCCGTGCAGTCGGTGGGCTGGTTGGACCCGAGGCTCATGTTCACCACGTCCGCGTCCTCCGCGACCGCCCACTCCATCCCGTTGATGATCCACGACTCCTGGCCACCGCCGAACCCGAGGACCTTGCCGATCAGCAGGTCCGTTCCCGGTGCCATGCCCACCTTCGAGGCGTCCGCCGCGCCGCTGCCGGCGACCGTGGACGCCACGTGGGTGCCGTGGCCGTCGCGGTCCTCGACGCCCTGGCCGGTGAAGTCCTCCGCAGCGACGACCTGGCCCACGAGGTCGGGGTGCTCGGCGTCGTAGCCCGTGTCGAGCACCGCAACCTTGGTGCCGGCGCCGTCGTATCCGAGCTGCCAGGCCTTCGGTGCACCGCTCTGCTCGACTCCGGTCGCGGGGTCGAGCTCCAGCCCGCTGCCCTCGACCTTGGCGTCCAGCCAGATCTTCTGCACGGCACTCGTGGAGCGGGCGCTGCCGCCGACCAGGTGGGTGTACGCCGCCGCGGCACGCTCCTTGCCGACGGAGACGGCCGTGGAGTCGATCGACTCCAGCTGGGTCTCGACGGTCACCGCCGAGGGTCCGCGGGTCTGCGGAACCGCGCCCTCCACGATCAGCGGCAGGGTCTCGCTGCTGTCGTCGTCATAGCCCTGCTCGATCAGGCCGGTGACGTTGAACAGCTCGATGTCCAGCCGGTCCGCCGCCAGCGCCGACTGCGCGTCGGCGGGAATGACGTAGAGGTCGTCGCCGACCCGCCGTGAGTAGTGGTCACCGTCGGACCTCACGACCGCTGACGGGGTGCCGTCGGCCGCGGTGGTGACGAGCACCTGGTCGCCGGTGATCAGGGTGACCGGGGTGGGGTCTTCGGTCGACGTCGAGGACCGGCCGATGAGCGGCGTTGCGTCGGTGGCTGGGTCTGCGCTTGCCTGTGACTGTCCTCCCGCAAGGAGGCTGGCTACCACGACAGTGGCGAGCCCGCCGACTGCGGGGCCCGTGAGTCTGGACATCATGACCTTTCGGTGGGGGTTCCGGGAGGAGACGACACGAAAGTGTCAGAGCCTGCTCAGGACGGCAACGGCGGAAAGATGCCATGACACTATTCCGCCATTAGATCTGGCCCGAGGGGCTGGCAGTAAGGTGCAACCATGCTCGGCGTGCTCGGTCTCGACGAACTCCAGGAGCGTGCCTACCGGCACCTGGTCCAGCTCCCTTCGGGGTCGCCTGAGGCGCTCGCCGACACCGTTCAGGCCGAGGTAGCGGAGATCCTGCACGCACTCGACGAGCTGGAGGCCAAGGGTCTGGTCGCGCGCTCGGTCGCGAGCCCGGACCAGTACGTGGCGACCCCTCCCGACCTGGCGCTCGGATCGCTCATCGTGGACCGCCAGCAGGACATCCGCCGCGCCCAGCTGGAGCTCAACGCCCTCACAGAGCTCTACCGCGGCGCGGCGTCAGCGCGCACCCACACAGACGTCATCGACGTCGTCCGCGGCCGGCAGGCGGTGGCCCAGCACTTCGCCCAGCTGCAGCGCGGCGCGAGACGTGAGGTGTGCGCACTGGTGAAGGCCGAGGTCGCCGTCGTGTCGGCCGCAGAGAACGTCGACGAGGAGGTGGCCCTGAGCCGCGGCGTCGCCTACCGGGTCGTGCTCGAGCGTTCGGCCTTCGAGCAGCCGGGCTACTCCGAGATGGTGGCCGAGTCGGTCGAGCACGGTGAGCAGGTCCGCGTCGGCGACTCCGTCCCCCTGCGACTCCTGGTCGCCGACCGTGAGCTCGCCCTGTTGCCCCTGATCTCCAACGGGACCACCGAGCCCGAGGTGGGTGCGCTGCTGGTGCGCCCCAGCGGCCTTCTCGGCGCGCTGGTCTCCCTCTTCGACCTGGTCTGGCAGGAGGCCAACCCCATCCGCACGAGCGACGACGGCACGCGCGAGGTGGTGGGCGACGAGCTCGACGACATCGACCAGCAGCTGTTGACCATGCTGCGAGCCGGACTGACCGACCAGGCCATCGTGGGCCAGCTCGGTCTCTCGCTGCGCACCGTTCAGCGACGCGTCCACCAGCTGATGCTCAAGGCCCGCGTCACCACTCGCTTCCAGCTCGGGCTGCAGGCCGGGCATCGGGGCTGGCTGGCTCGATAGGCGAGTTCGTCGATTACGCCTCGCGGCCCGGCAGCGCGACCTAGCCTGCTGGGGACCCGACCCGTTGGAGCCCGAAGTGAAACGCATGCCCCGCTGGATGTGGGTGGTCGTCGCCGCCCTCGTCGTGTGGTTC
>DASUQN010000571.1:0-3332 GCA_036280515.1 Intrasporangium sp.
CATCGCGGCACTCATGGGCCGCCCCCAGGCGCTCATCCTCGACGAACCCTTCAGCGGTCTCGACCCCAGGGCCGTCGACACCATGGCAGGCCTCCTTCGCGAGCACACCGCACGGGGCGTCCCCGTGCTCTTCTCGTCGCACCAGCTCGAGCTCGTCGAGCGCCTCTGCGAACGCCTCGTCATCCTCAGCCAGGGCAAGGTCGTCGCGGCAGGCACGCCCGACGAGCTCCAGGGGAAGGAGGCGCTCCGGCACCGACTCGTCCTGGACGGCGACGCCGCATGGGTCCGCAGCGTCCCGGGCATTGAGGCCGTCGAGGTGGACGGCACGACAGCACTCGTCGAGGTGGCCGAGCCGGGCTCGGAACGCCGGCTCCTCGCCCTCGCCGCGGAGCGAGGCGGGGTCGTGGAGTTCGCCATCGAGCGGCCGAGCCTGGCCGAGATCTACCGCGAGGTGACAGCATGACGACCTCCCAGCCCCAGCGCACGGCCACGCCGACCCGCGAGCCAGCCCAGCGGCACACGGCGCCTCCTGCCGAGCCGACCCGCTCGGCCTGGCGGCTCGTCGCGACCCGCGAGATCGTCGTGCGCCTGACCAACCGCGCCTTCGTCATCTCCACGCTGCTGACGATCGTCCTCATCGCGGGTTTCGCGGTGTGGTCGATCATGCAGGGCAACTCCACGACGACACACCGGGTCCTCGTCACGAGCTCCGAGGCAGCCTCCGTCGTCACGGTGGCCGACACGCTCGCCACCCAGGTCGACGACAAGGTCCGGGTCGAGCCGGTCACCGTTGGTGACGAGACGACAGCCCGGCAGACACTCGCCGACGAGGAGGCCGACGCCTACCTGCACCGCAGCGGCGACCAATGGACGCTCACGACAAGAGACGATCCCGACCCGCAGCTGAGGCAGGCGCTGGCCGGAGCCGTGAGCCAGTCGGCGCTCGCCGCCAACGCCGCAGCGGCCGGCACGACCGTCGAGGCCCTCATGCAGGGTGCCACCCTGGCGAGCGACGTCGACGGCGACGCGGGATCGGCCGGCTTCGCGTACGGCATGGGCTTCGCCTTCGCGCTGCTCTTCTTCCTCAGCGCCGTGATGTTCGGGCAGATGATCGCCTCGAGCGTCATCGAGGAGAAGCAGTCCCGACTCGTCGAGATCATCGCCACGGCAATTCCCTTGCGGCAGCTGCTCGCCGGCAAGGTCATCGGCAACTCCGTGATCGCCCTCGCACAGCTCGTGCTCTTCACTGCCGTCGGTCTCGTCGCCGTGTCGTTCTCGGAGTACTCCCACATGCTGGGGGTGCTCTCCGGGGCCGTCGGGTGGTTCATCGCCTTCTTCGCCGTGGGCTTCGTCGCCCTCGCCTGCATCTTCGCGGTCGGTGGGGCGCTTGCGTCCCGGGCGGAGGACCTGCAGGCGACCACGGCGCCGGTGACGACCGTGCTGATGCTGGTCTACTTCGCCAGCCTCAGCCTCGAGGGCACGGCCGAGCGCATCGCCTCCTTCGTGCCGATCGCTTCGGTCATCTCGATGCCGACGCGCGTCCTGCGCGGCGACGCGCTGTGGTGGGAGCCGGTCGTGGCCCTCATCATCACCGTGGCCTTCGCCGCCGCGACGGTCATCGTCGGCGAGAAGGTATATCGCCGGTCGCTCATGCAGACCCGCGGCCGACTCTCCTGGCGGCAGGCGCTCGCGACCGAGGAGTGATCGTCAGTCAGTCGGTCCAGCAGTCCAGTCAGGCCTGTCGAGTCACAGGCCGGTCAGTCCTCGATGCGGAAGCCGACCTTGACCGTCACCTGGTAGTGGCCGATGCGCCCCTCCTCGAGGTGGCCGCGGATCCCGACGACCTCGAACCAGTCCAGGCCGCGCATCGTCTTGTTGGCTCGCGCGATCGCACCGGCGATGGCGTCGTCAATCGACGACTCGGACGTTCCGACGATCTCGCTGATGCCATAGGTGTGCGCTGCCATGGTGATTCCTCTCCACATCGTCGCCGACGTCGTCGTCGGGCACTCCATCGTGGGCGGCGCGAGGGTGCTGGGTCAACGGTGCCGGACATCCGTTTTGTCCATGTTCGGGTGAACGATTTACGGATTCTTGACCGATATATGGAAGAAATTTGCGGTTTGCGGGGAAACGCGGGGCGAAGTCCCGAAACTTCTGCTCCTAGCGTTTCTGCCTGCCGCTCCCCACCAGGCGGGCGGACCCCAACCCCAGGAGTCCACACCATGCGCGTCACCTCCTCTCGGACCCTCACCACCCTGACCATGGCCGTGGCGGTCGCCTTCGCCGTCGGCGGCACGGTCACCTCCGCTGCCGCCGTGCCCCTCGCCGACGACACCGGCGCCGCTCCGACCTTCCAGGAGTTCGCGGACTCGACGTACCACGACGGCCAGGTCTACGTCGTGAACGGCGACGAGGCCATGGACAGCTCCGGTGAGCTGCGCCAGTTCTACGACGACATGCTCGCCACTCCCGGACACACCATCAATGACGGCCTCATCGTCAACACCGTCCAGGGCCGCGACGACACGTGGTCGCAGGCGCAGGTCGGCAACCTGACCTACTGCGTCAGCACGAAGTTCGGCTCCAGGCACGCTGACGTCGTCGCCGCAATGCAGGGCGGGACGGCCCTCTGGGAGAACGCCTCCTCGGCCATCGACTATGTCTACGTCCCCAGCCAGGACGGCAGCTGCAACACCCGCAACAAGAACGTCGTCTTCTCGGTCGAGCCGGTCCAGACGACGCAGTACATCGCCCGCGCATTCTTCCCGAGCTCGCCGAAGCGATCCCGCAACGTCCTCGTCGACGACTCGATCTGGAGCGCCGGCTCGTGGACGCCGTCCAACGTCATGGGCCACGAGCTCGGCCACACGCTCGGCTTCCGCCACGAGCACACGCGGCCCGAGTCCGGCACCTGCTTCGAGGACAACAACTGGCGGCCGCTGACGCCCTACGACTCGGCGTCGATCATGCACTACCCCCAGTGCAACGGCTCGTCCGACGACCTGTCCATGACGTCCACCGACGCCGCCGGCGCCCGCGCCCTCTACGGCAGCTGAGGCTCCCGCAGTGCGCGAGCCCGTCTCCTTCATCGGGGGCGGGCTCGCGTCGTTCGGCCGTATGCCGCTGGGCGGGCTTGTGGACGGCCGGGCCATCGAGCGCCGTCCCCCTCACTCGAGTGGCCCGCGCATCCACAGGCCGCGCAGGGTGGCAGCGCACGGTGGCAGCGCACGGTGCGCCCTACGGCGCGGCCGGCGCCGGGACAGGGCCGACGTAGTGCGCGGCCGGACGGATGATCTTCGTGTCCCGGGCCTGTTCGAGGATGTTCGCGG
>DASUQN010000572.1:0-3090 GCA_036280515.1 Intrasporangium sp.
CGGGTCGGCCCAGCCGAGGACCCACTTGTCCCACAGGCCCATGTGCGTCGGCATCGACTGGAAGATCGGGCCGGAGTGCGAGCCGGAGGACATGAGGTCCCAGAAGTCGACGTCAGAGTCGCCGGCGCCGCTCGTGTCGTAGAGGTCGGGCAGGCCGAGGTCGTGTCCGTACTCGTGCGCGAAGACGCCGACGCCGGAGTCCTCGGGCTGCACGATGTAGTTGGACAGCCGCAGGTCGGTGCCGGGGATCGGCGCGCCACCGGCCACGGCCGACGAGTGCGCCCAGATCGCGTACGTGCCCTCGGTACCGCCGCCGCCCGACTTGTCGGCACCGGCGTGCACGAGCACGACGTGGTCGATGACGCCGTCGGGCTCGTAGAAGTTGTTGTCACCGTCGACGTCGCCCTGGTCCTCGATGTCGTAGTCGGCCCAAGGGAAGTCGGGCTGTGCCTCGGCGAGGGCAGCCACGGCGTCGATCGGGAGCTGTCCGGGGCCGAGCGGGTTGTCCGGGTGGCCCTGCATGTCCTGGATGGCGCCGGCCTCGTAGACGCCCTCGTCGTTCGGGTGGCAGACGCTCGCGCCGTACCAGGCCTCGGAGTGGTCCACCGTGACCCACGGGGTGGCCTCACCGGTCACGGTGTAAGCACCCTTCGACATCTCCTCGTACATCGCCTTCATCGTGTAGCCGGAGATGTCGATGCCGGGCTTGCCGTCCGGACCGGTCAGGTCGGGGCGCACCCGCTCGGTGATGCCCTCGTCGGTGAACAGCATCTTGTTGAAGTGCTCCGACGAGAAGTCGTCCAGCCAGAACGAGTTGTTGTCCTTCCGCACGCCCTCGGCTGGGTTCGGGATGTTGTTGTGCAGCGGCCCGCTCTGGACCGAGCCCGGCTTGCAGGCCGTCGCTCCGAAGGCCTCGGGGACCTGGACGCCCGTGAAGTCGTCGTTCGCGTTCTCGTTGAACTCCACGAGGATCGTCAGGAGCTTGGCCTCCTGCGTCGACGTCGCACCCTTGTAGCGGTTCTTGATCGACTTCGGGCTCTGGCCCGACTTGATCGCCTGCGCCTCGAGCTTGGCCAGCCCGCGTGCGGTGACGGGGTTGCCCTGGGCGTACTTGGCGTCGAAGGCCTCCGCGCGCGCGACGACGTCCTTGACGTCGACCTTGCCCTTGGCGATCGCGCCGACGGCCGTGTCGTTGGCGTAGGCCCGCTCGACCTGTGGCGCGGCGTAGTTGATGTAGTAGCCGCCCGAGGCCGACGCGCCTGTGGGCGCCTCGGCTGGTGCCGCTGTCGCAGGCCCTGACACCGACGTCGCAGCCAGACCAGCGGCTGCGAGTGCGATGGTGGGGACGACAGCGACGGCGCGCCGGCGATGGCGCGCGACCGTGCTGTTCCTCATGAACTCTCCCTTGAGATACACCGACGCCACCCCGGCGCCGACCATGGACTGCGAAGCGCAATCCGGCCCGATCCTGCCGGTTCGCGGACGCCTGCGGTGGATTAGCACCGAACAAGTTTCCGGCGATTTGGTATGCCGCTGGGCTGGCTCGCGTTGTCAGGAGCAGTCGGGCGCGCCGATAGACTTCCGCGGGTGAGTCTGCATCTCTTCGACACCGCCACCCGTGAGCTGCGCGAGTTCGTCCCGCGCGAGAGCGGCAAGGTCGGCATGTACATCTGTGGACTCACCACGCAGGGCGCGCCGCACATCGGTCACATCCGCTTCGCCGTGGCTTTCGACGTGCTCCGGCGCTGGCTGGAGACGGGGCACGACTACCGGGTCACGTTGATCCGCAACGTCACCGACATCGACGACAAGGTGCTGCGCAAGGCGGCCGAGGCCGGCGAGGACTGGTTCGCCCTCACCTACCGCAACGAGCGGCTCACGACCGAGGCCCTGGACGCGCTGGGGGTCAAGCCGGCGACCTACGAGCCGCGGGCGACGGGTCACGTGCCCGACATGATCTCGCTCATGGAGACGCTCGTCGACAAGGGCCACGCCTACCCCGCGTCGGACGGCTCCGGTGACGTCTACTTCGACGTGCGGTCCTGGCCTGAGTACGGCTCGCTGTCGAACCAGTCGCTCGACGACATGGTGGCGGCCGAGGATGCCGATCCGCGAGGCAAGCGGGATCCCCGCGACTTCGCCCTCTGGAAGGGCCGCAAGTCCGACGAGCCGCTCAACGCGTCCTGGCCGACCCCGTTCGGAGTCGGTCGCCCCGGGTGGCACCTCGAGTGCTCCGCCATGGCCCGGCGGTGGCTCGGCGACGAGTTCGACATCCACGGCGGCGGCATCGACCTGCGCTTCCCGCACCACGAGAACGAGCAGGCGCAGTCGCGGGCCGCGGGGCTGGGTTTTGCCCGGTACTGGCTGCACAACGCGTGGGTCACCGTCAAGGGCGAGAAGATGGGCAAGTCGCTCGGCAACGCCCTCGAGGTGAGGCGCCTGCTCGAGGTGACCCGGCCGGTCGTGCTGCGCTACTACCTCACGGCGGCGCACTACCGGTCGACCATCGAGTACCACCCGGGCTCCCTCGACGAGGCGGCCGCGGCGGTGGATCGGATCGAGGGCTTCCTCGACCGGGCGGCCCGTCGCGGCGAGATCGCCGTCCTCGAGGACGGGCAGGCGGCGCGAGCCCTCCTTCCGCCGGAGTTCGTCGAGTCGATGGACGACGACCTCGGCGTCCCCGGGGCGCTTGCCGTCATCCATGAGACCGTTCGGGCAGGGAACGTCGCCCTCGACGATGGGGATGACGAGGCGGCGCTCTCGGCAGCCGCCCGGGTCGTCGCCATGAGCGAGGTTCTCGGCGTGAACCCGCTTGCGCCGCAGTGGGCGGCGATGGGCGACACGTCGTCGTCGGCCGTCGAGGCGGCGCTGGACGCGCTGGTGCGGGCGCTGCTCGAGGAGCGGCAGTCGGCGCGTCAGGAGCGCGACTTCGAGCGGGCCGACGCGATCCGCGACGAGCTAGCGGCGGTCGGCATCGCGATCACCGACACCCAGTCCGGCGCCGAGTGGTCGCTGGCTCGGACCAACGGATCCGGCTCACCGACCGGTGCCGCAGGCGAGGAGGCCTGACATGGCGGGCAACTCGCAGCG
>DASUQN010000573.1:0-3077 GCA_036280515.1 Intrasporangium sp.
GGTGGCGATGGCTACCGCGCTGGTGCGCCTGAGCTTCATGAGTGGTTGTCCCTCCTGGTTGGTTCGGGCCCGGAGGCTTACCGGCGCCCGGTGGGGATGGTTGGCTAGTGGGTGAGAATCTTGCTGAGGAAGTCCTTCGCCCGTGCGGACTTCGCGTTGGTGAAGAACTGCTCGGGCGTGTCCTGCTCGACGATCTCGCCCTCGTCCATGAAGACGACGCGATCGGCCGCGCGTCGGGCGAACCCCATCTCGTGAGTCACGACGATCATCGTCATGCCCGACTTGGCGAGGCTCGTCATGACGTCGAGGACCTCGTTGATCATCTCCGGGTCGAGTGCCGAGGTCGGCTCGTCGAAGAGCATGACCTTGGGGTTCATGGCGAGGGATCTCGCGATGGCGACGCGCTGCTGCTGCCCGCCCGAGAGCTGGGCAGGGTACTTGTCTCTCTGTGCCTGGACGCCGACGCGCTCCAGCAGCCCCATCGCCTTCTTCTCCGCCTCACCCTTGGCCATGCCGCGGGCCTTGATCGGCCCCAGCGTGACGTTCTGCAGGATCGTCTTGTGGGCGAAGAGGTTGAAGGACTGGAAGACCATCCCCACGTCGGCTCGGAGGGTGGCGAGGGCCTTGCCCTCCTCTGGGAGCGGCTGGCCGTCGATCAGGATCCGACCCGACTCGAAGGTCTCGAGGCGGTTGATGGTGCGGCACAGGGTCGACTTGCCCGAGCCGGAGGGTCCGAGCACGACGACGACGTCGCCCTTGCCCACGGTCAGGTCGATGTCCTTGAGCACATGCAGATCGCCGAAGTGCTTGTTGACTCCCTCCATGACCACGATGGGATTCCGAGCGTCGGTCACCGAGTCGCGCGATGAGTCCACATCGACGGCATTGGCTTCGTCCATGCGGGAAACCTACCGGGTGACCGTCCCCGTGAGCGAGGGCTCAGCCGGAGAGTCTCCGAATCGTAGCGAAGCTGCCGACGACCAGCATGAGGAGTACACCAGCCGGATTTCAGCCCGTGCTCGTTGTCGTGCCCGAGGAGGTTGCGTCTGAACCGTCCGCACTGTCCGACGATCCGGTCTGTTCGGTGGAGTCTGTGGTGGCCGAAGGCTCGCTGGGCGCTGCCGACTCCTCAGTCGCGCTCTGCGTCGGCTCGGAGGTCGTTGCCGGCTCAGACCCGACAGTTGGCTCCGAGGTCGATGGCTGCGATTCGGTCCCACTGGTGCTCCCCTGGGAACCCGTCGACTGCGGAGACGACGTTGTTGTCGGGTCCGGCTCGGACGTGGTCGGGTCCGGCTCGGACGTCGTGGGATCCGTCGTCGGGTCCGTGGTCGGGTGCGTCGTCGGGCTGGTGGTCGGTGATGAGGACAACGGGGGCTTGGTCGTTGTCGACGACGGCGTCTGAATCCACGGGCTCGAGGTCCCACTCGTGGACGGCGGGATGGGCACGTCTCCGTCCTCGACGTGCACCGGTAGACCACGCGCGTCGCGGACCACGGGGGGAGTGGCCTGGAATGGAATGCTCGGGGCATGTGAGCCCGGCAGGCCGAGATAGGGCCCCGGGTCCACATAGCGCTCGTTGAGGATGACGTCGAAGTGCAGATGGCAGCCGGTGGACCAGCCCGTCGTGCCGACGAGGCCGATGATGTCGCCCTGCTTGACGACATCGCCCTCCTTGACGAGGAACTTCGACTGGTGGCCGTAGGCCGTCTTGAGGTTGGGGCTGTGCTGGATGATCGTGCGAGCGCCCCACGACGGAGAGACCTGGGCGTAGACAACGGTGCCCGCGGCCGCGGCCCGGATCGGCGTGCCGCACGCCCCGGCGAGGTCGATGCCGGTGTGGAACATGGGCACCCCGAGCACCGGGTGCATCCGTGGACCGAAGCCGGACGCCTCCCCGCCAAGAACGGGACGGATGAAACGCAGCTGCGACTGCTGGCCGGGCAGCGGCGAGGCCAGTGGTGGCACCATCCCCGGAGGCAGGGCCAGGCTGGGGAACTGGAAGAGCCCGCCGCCGATGGCCGACGAGATGCCGGACATGGCTCCGGCGAGGTCCGCGGAGACGCCTTGGAGGTCGGCGGGCGCGGACGCCCCGGCGGTGCCGGAGGGAGCAGGGTCTGAGGCGCCAGCTGCCAGTACGACCGATTGTCGGACCACCTGTGGTGCGCTGCCGCCGAGGAAGGGCAGCAGCGCGACGAGGGTGACTCCGGCTGCAAACGTCAAGGTCCGACCGCGCACCCTGATGTGCACTACGGTCGGGCCATTGCTCGGCCTGATCGGCTCCTGCACTGGCAGGCACCCCCATCGGGCAGATTGATTGCGAACCGGGCCTCCTGACTGGACCTCGGACCGGCCATCACCGCGGACGCCCCCCGCGCCACGGTGTCGACCGATGGTTCCACCATAGGGTGATCATCGGAGTCCCGGGGCGGAACGGGTCCAAGTTTCCGGGGAGGTGGCCTACCCGTGCGGCCAGGAGGCATGGGTCAAGGGCTGCCGACGTAGGCCGCCAGATGCTCGCCGGTCAGGGTCGCTTGTGCTGTGACCAGGTCGGCGGGCGTGCCCTCGAACACGACCCGACCGCCGTCGTGCCCAGCGCCAGGCCCGAGGTCGATGATCCAGTCGGCGTGCGACATGACGGCCTGGTGGTGCTCGATGACGATCACCGACTTGCCGGAGTCGACGAGCCGGTCGAGCAGAGCCAGCAGCTGCTCGACGTCGGCGAGGTGCAGCCCGACGGTCGGCTCGTCCAGGACGTAGACGCCGCCCTTCTCGCCCATGTGGGTGGCCAGCTTCAGGCGCTGCCGCTCACCACCGGAGAGCGTGGTGAGCGGCTGGCCGAGGCTGAGGTAGCCGAGCCCCACGTCGGCGAGCCGACCGAGGATGGCGTGCGCGCCGGGCACCTTCGCGGCCCCGTCGCCGAAGAACTCCTCGGCCTCCGCGACCGGCATCGCGAGGACCTCGCTGATGTCGCGGCCCCCCAGGTGGTACTCGAGCACCGCTGGCTGGAAGCGCTTGCCCTCGCACTCCTCGCAGGGCGTCGCCACGCTCGCCATCGGGCCGAGGTCGGTGTAGATGAC
>DASUQN010000574.1:0-3165 GCA_036280515.1 Intrasporangium sp.
CACGGCCGGTCACTCGATCCGCAACCCGGAGAAGCTCACGGCGGTGTGAGACGCCGGGGTGCTCCAGGACTCCCGCGGCGACCTCCTGAGTACACTGCCCACGTGCCTCTCGTCGGGAAGCGGGCGTCATGACGGATCAGCACACCGAGGCGGCCACGGTCGTCGACCACCGCGTCGAGCTGCGCAAAGAGGCGCTGACGATGGCGCTCTACGTCGCCATCTGCCTGCTCGCGGCGCTCATTGCCCTGCCAGAGACGGAGGCCGGCCACCTCCCTGTCGTCGGGATCATCTGGGGTGTCTCGGTGGGGTTGGCCCTCGCGCACTGGTTCGCCTTCCGGGTGTCAGCGCGGCTCGTGGGCGCAGGTCGGGTCCGCGGCCACGACCTCGAGTCGGCAGCGGCCCAGCTCCTCGGGGCGGCCGCGGTCGCCGTGCTCGCGACCCTCGCGGTCATCCTCGTGCCGGCGGACGCGGAGCTCCAGACCGTGGAGCTGGTCCTGAGCGGCTTCGTCGCCATCGTCGGCTACGGGGTGGCCCGTGGAGGGAACGCGAGCCGGCCGCGGGCCCTGGCCTACTCCGCCACCGTGCTCGTCATCGCGGTGGCCATCGCCCTGGTCAAGAACACCCTGGCCGGCCACTGACCCAGCGCGACTCCCTCAGGCGTCGAGGGCCGCTATGGCCGCAGCCGTTGCGAGGACCTTCTTCGCCGTGTCGACGTGGAGGTTCTCGATGAGGCGTCCGTTCAGCGTCGCGACGCCCTTGCCCTCTGCCTGGGCGGCCCCGAACGCCTCGATGACGGCCCGCGCGTCCGCGATCTCGTCGGGACTCGGGCCGTAGACCTCGTTGGCCACGTCGACCTGGCCCGGGTGGATCAGCGTCTTGCCGTCGAAGCCCAGCTCGCGACCCTGCTCCGCCTCGTCCCGAAAACCCGCTGCGTCCTTGACGTTGTTGAACACCCCGTCGACGACCGCGACTCCACCGGCGCGAGCCCCGAGCGCGATGAGCTGCAGGCTCGCCTGGATCGCCCCGCGTCCGGGCCGGTAGTGCGCGCCGAGCTCCTTGTACAAGTCGTTGGTGCCGATGACGAAGCAGGTCAACCGGTCGGACGCCCGCGCGACCTCCTCAGCATGGAGGACCGCCACCGGTGTCTCGATCATGGCCCAGAGCCTGGTGCGCTCCGGCGCTCCCTCGGCCTCCATCGCTGCCACGAGCGCGCGGACCTCGTCGGCCGAGCTGACCTTGGGGACGACGATCGCGTCCGGACCCGCTGCCGAGGCGGCCGCAATGTCCGCATCATGCCACTGAGTGCCGATCCCGTTGACGCGGATAGTCAGCTCACGTTTGCCGTACTCTCCGGACTTTACTGCGGCACAAGCGTTCTCACGCGCCGCATCCTTCGCTTCCGGCGCGACGGCATCCTCCAGGTCGAGGATGAGCGCATCGACGGGGAGCGCCTTCGCCTTTTCCAAGGCACGCTCGTTGGAGCTGGGCATGTAGAGAACCGACCGCCGTGGGCGGAAGATGTCGTATGCCGCTGGGCTGGCTTGGGACTGAGTGCTCACCTGAGTGCGCCTTTCTCACGGAGCCCGCTGCGCGGGTCGTTGGGGGTCCACGGGGGCGTGCCCCCGTGTGTCGGCATACGGCTCAATGCTTGTACAGCTCGGCGAGCTCGGGATCGGTGGCGCTGAGTCGGTCGGCGAGCTCGAGAATCACGAGGCACTGCTTGAGGCTCGCGTCGTCCTCCATCTTGCCGTCGAGCATGACCGCACCGGTGCCGTCGCCCATGGCCGCCTTGACGCGGCGGGCGTGCGCCACGTCCTCGGCCGACGGGCTGAAGACCCGCCTGGCGATGTCGATCTGGACGGGGTGGAGCGACCAGGCACCGACGCAGCCGAGGAGGAAGGCGTTGCGGAACTGGTCCTCGCACGCGACGACATCCTTGATGTCGCCGAACGGACCGTAGTACGGGAAGATGCCGTGCATCGCGCACGCGTCGACCATCCTGGCGATGGTGTAGTGCCACAGGTCCTGCTGGAAGACGGCCCGATCCCCCTCGATGTTGCCGTCGACCGGGTCCTGACGCACGAGATAGCCGGGGTGGCCGCCGCCGACGCGCGTCGTCTTCATCCGCCGGTCCGCTGCGAGGTCGGCGGGGCCGAGCGAGATGCCCTGCATACGAGGGCTGGCACCCGCGATCTCCTCGACGTTTGCCACTCCGCGCGCCGTCTCGAGGATGGCGTGGACGAGGATCGGCCGGGTGAGGCCGGCGCGGGCCTCGAGCTGGGCGAGGATCCGGTCGACGTAGTGGATGTCCTCGGCGCCCTGGACCTTAGGAACGATGACGACGTCGATCGAATCGCCGACCTCGGTGACGAGCGTCGTCAGGTCGTCGAGAACCCAGGGGCTGTCGAGGGCGTTGATCCGCGTCCAGAGCTGGGTGTGCTCGCCGAAGTCGGTGGCCCTGGCGATCTGGACGAGCCCGGCGCGCGCCTCCTCCTTCCGGTCCGCCTTGACGGCGTCCTCGAGGTTGCCGACGAGCACGTCCACCGCGCCGACCATTCCGGGGACCTTGGCCGCCATCTTCTCGTTGCTGGGGTCGAAGAAGTGGAGCATCCGGCTCGGGCGGGCAGGTACCTCGGTGATCGGCGTCGGGGCCCCCACCGCGAGGGGCTTGAAGAAGTCCTTGGCGCTGCGCATGGGCGCCAACGTAGCGCGACGCTTCGCCAGACCGTTATGACCGCAGTCACTCATCCACCGCCCGCCGCCACGCCGCCACGCCGCCGCGTCGGTGGCTAGGGTGAGCGCTGTGACGGAGCAGCCACCCCTCAACCTCAGCGCCCTGCTGGGCGAAGCCATGAGCAAGTCGGGGCTGCTGTGGATCGACGTCGCGGAGGACCGGACGTGGCCCGCCTGGCACGTCTGGGACGACACCACGGCCTTTGTCGTCAGCGGTCCGGGCGAGCAGCCGCTGCCCTGGCTGCCCAAGGAGGTCAACCTCATCCTCCGGAGCAAGGACACCGGCGGCCGGATCCTGACGACCAGGGCCCACGCAGTCGTCCTCGAGCCGGGCTCGCCGGAGTGGGTCCATGCGGCTGAGCTCCTGCGCGCCGCCCGGCTCAATGCAGTCGACGACTCCGTGACGAGGTGGGCGAGGGAGTGCACCATCAC
>DASUQN010000575.1:0-6017 GCA_036280515.1 Intrasporangium sp.
CCGCTGCTCGACGGTCTGGAAGGGCCACGTGTTGCCGTTGACCATGTTCGTGTTGCCGAAGAACTCGGGGTTCCAGATCGGCGACAGGTCGGTGTCGGGGATGAACCCCGGGTCATCGGCCGTGGCGCCGTCGAAGAACTCGCGACTGTCGGGATAGAACAGCGACCCGTCGTCGTTGAAGGCCCGGTCCTGGATGGCGATCGGGATCTCGTAGTACGTCTTGTTGGAGGGGAAGGCATCTCCCTCCATCGGCGCCGGGCTGGGCAGCACCGCGGTGGCGCCGGAGCGGCTGTCGACGATGGCCTTGTCACCCTCGGGCCCACCCCGGACGAGGAAGAAGCCCGCCGGGCCGGCATAGACGTTGAGGCGAGTCATGCCCAGCGTGTGGTCGTGGTACCACAGCGTGGCCTCGCGCTGGTTGTTCGGGTACTGGAAGATGGCGAACCCCGGACCCCAGGTCGCGCCGTAGCGGGCCGACGCCTTGCTGCTGAAGAAGTCGTACCACGTGCCTTCGGTGGCGTAGTCCGACGAGATGTTGTTGGCCGCCGGCAGGTACCACGCCTCGGCGTAACCGTCGCTCTCGTCGCCGACACCGACGGCGCCGTGGACGTGCGTGACGATGGGGACCGGCCCGGTGTACGCACCGGGTGTCGTGGCAGGGATGGGCCGCGAGTCTCGGCCAGACACCCCGCCGGGCGGGTTCGCCCAGTGCAGAGTCGGGTCGACGGGCAACAAGTGAGGCCGATACCCGCCCGACCCGTCGACCAGGTCGTTGACCCACTTGACTCGCACCGGCCGGTTCCACGTGGCCTCGATGGTCAACGACGGCGCGTGGTGAAGCAGCAGGCCCCTCCTGCTGGCCGACGCGGTGGCACCGTAGCCCCACACCGTGGTCGTGGGCAGGCCCGCCGGGAGGATCTGTTGCGAGAACTGCTTCATCGAGATCTCGTAGTAGTCGATCGGCTTGCCGCCCTTCGCCCGGATCGTGCCCGCCCGTGGCATGACCGGTGGGATGAGCAGCGGTGTGACGAACTTCGGCACGCCGGCCAGGTCGAGCGTGCCGCCGGGTATGGCGGCCACTGCCCGTTTCGTGCCGCCGGGCGCGTAGGCGTAGAGGACGAACCCGGCCCCCGCCACACCCGCTGCCTTGATGAATGCGCGCCGGCTCAGTGGTCGACGCAGCTCATTGCGCAACTCTTTCATCTCGGTCACCACCAGTGCAGATGACCGATGGCTCGCGTGGCCCGGCGCCCCACGTGCCCCATCGTGACGGAACTGTTCGAATGTGCCGCGATACCCGACGTTCGCAGGTTCTACCAGCGTCTCACCGGCGGGCTCGGCGTGCGGGCGAATCGTGAGAAACGCTACGTTGTCGAGTCGTGAGGATCGACATCTGGACCGACATCGTCTGCCCGTACTGCTACCTCGGGCGCCGCCGCTTCGAGGAGGCCCTCGTGCGGTTCGAGCACCGCGACGAGGTCGAGGTGCAGTGGCACAGCTTCGAGCTGGACCGCAACGCGGACCGGGTCTCCGAGCACGACCTGCCGGGACTCATCTCGGCCAAGTACGGCACGACACGCGAGGAGGCCGTGGCTCAGCACGAGGGCCTCGCCGCGCAGGCTGCCGAGTTGGGTCTCGAGTTCAACTGGCAGGCCGCCCGATCCGGCAACACCTTCGACGCTCACCGGCTCGTCCACCAGGCTGCGGAGGTGGGCGGCCAGGCGCTCGCCGGGCGGACGCACGAGCGGCTCCTGCGTGCCTATTTCAGCGAGGGCCGCGCGATCGGCGACCGCGACACCCTCGTCGCCCTCGCCTCCGAGCTCGGATTCGACCCCGTCGCCGCCCGGGACATGCTCGAGTCGGAGGACTACGGCAACCACGTCCGCAGCGACCAGGCCACCGCCAAGATGCTCGGCATCACGAGCGTCCCCTTCTTCGTCCTCGACCGGCGCTACGGAGTTCCCGGCGCCCAGCCCACGGAGGTCTTCGAGCAGGCCCTCGCCCAGGCGTGGGCGAGCAAGGACCAGGACCGCGAGCCGGCCATGGCGGCGGGAGGCTGTGGCGGGTGCGGTCCGGGCGGCTGTGGAGGCGTCTGCAGCGCCTGAGCTCACGTAGCGTGGTGCCATGTCGCATCCGCTGATGTTCGACGAGAAGGACCCCTACCTCGCGCGCGTGCGGGACATCTGCCTCGCGCTCCCGGGCGCCGGTGAGAAGGTCTCGCACGGGCGCCCGAACTTCTTCACCCGCAAGGTGTTTGCCACCTTTGGAGGCTCCCTCAAGGGCGACCACTACTCGCCCATCGCCCGCAACGCCCTGCTCTTTCTGCCCGACGCCAGTGAGCGGGAGGCTCTGCTCGGGCGGGAGGCCTTCTTCGTGCCCGCCTACGTCGGCCCCTCCGGGTGGCTCGGCCTGAGCTTCCACGTCGTGGGCCGGGTCGACCGGGTCGACTGGGACGAGGTCGCCGAGCTCGTGGACGCGTCCTACCGCCTCACCGCGCCGGCCGGGCTGGTCGAGGAGCTGAACGCCCGTGCGTGAGTGCTGGAGCCAGGACGACGGCACGGTCCGCGTCGAGTGGGGTCCCGTCGGGGCCGAGTCATTGGTGTCGTATGCCGCTGAGCGCGGTCCCGTCGTCGCTGTCGTCGTCGACGTGCTGAGTTTCACGACTGCCGTGTCCGTCGCCGTCGACCGCGGGATGACCGTGTGGCCATACCGGTGGAAGGACGACTCGGCGGCTGAGTTCGCCCGCGGACATGACGCCGTGCTCGCGCTGGGTCGCCGGACGGCGGCCGCCCAGGGCGGGATGAACCTGTCCCCGAAGTCGATCCAGGACTCGGCCGGGTCGGTGCGGAGCCTCGTCCTGCCGTCCCCCAACGGGTCGACGATCAGCGCCCTGCTCGAGGGCGCCGGTGCGGTCGTCGCGGCTGGGTCGCTCCGGAACCGCTCCGCGGTGGCAGGCTGGGTCATCAAGCGGCTCGACGCCCTGGCCGCCGCTGCCGGGCGTGGGGGACCACTCGGCGATCCCGCAGTCGTCATCGTGCCGGCCGGAGAGCGGTGGCCGGACGACACGCTGCGGCCCGCTGTCGAGGATCTCTGGGGCGCCGGCGCCGTGGTCGAGGCCGTCGTCTCCACGCTCGAGCACCGCGCGGGGCCGATGCTGCTCAGCGCGGAGGCGGCTGTGGCCCTGGCCGCGTGGTCGTGGGTCAGCGAGCGGGTGGGCCCGTCGCTCGAGGCCTGCGCGAGCGGACGCGAGCTGATCGATCTCGGCTTCGGCGACGACGTGCGGATCGCCGCGGAGGTGGACGTGAGTGACCACGTGCCCGTCCTCGTCGAGGGCGCCTTCGTCGTCAACGCTGCGATCGAGTGAACAGCTTCGGGGACCGCTTGGTCGGGGGCTATTGGCCCATCGCGCTCCAGAACGCTGCCGCCGCGCGCGACGGTCGCCCGGAGCGACGCTCCGATCGATCGGCGGAGCCCATGAGCGCGGTCACGGCATTGACGCCGAGCCATCGCAGCGGCTCCGGCTCCCACAGTCGTGACGTCCGTCCCGCCCACGGCAGCGACATGAGGTCCTCCGGGTCGTCGTCGCGGATCATCGCGGCGAGCGTGCGGCCGGCCAGCGCGGCGGTCGCGACGCCGTCCCCGACGTAGCCACCGGCGAAGGCGAGCCCTGTGCGTCGGTCATGGTGCACGGCTGGGTACCAGTCACGCGGCACACCGAGGTTGCCCCCCCAGCAGTGCGTGAACTCCACGTCGCGAAGCATCGGGAAGAGCTCGACCAGGACCCGGCGGAGCATCGTGTGGACGCGCTCGTCCCGTTCGTAGGCCGGCGACACCTTCGACGCGTAGTGGTACGGCGCGCCGCGGCCGCCGAATGCGATGCGACCATCTCGGGTGCGCTGGCCGTAGATGACCAGGTGCCGGTTGTCGGCGAAGGTCGACCGTTCCCGGAGCCCGATCTGCTCCCACACGTCGTCGGACAGCGGCTCCGTTGCCGTCATGAGCGAGTAGACCGGTGCAAGGGTCCTCCGGCGTCCCGCGACGGTAGCGGTGTAACCCTCTGTCGCGAGCACGACGTGCTCGGCGCGAATCGTCCCGTGCGGCGTGACGACCCGGCGGCTGTGCACGTCGACAGCGGCTGTCTGCTCGTGGATCGTCACCCCCCGTCTCTCGACCGCGTCTGCGAGCCCGCGCACGAGGCGAGCAGGGTGGATGGCGGCACAGTGCGGGGTCCAGACACCGCCGAGGGCCCCGTCGACGGCCGCGATCTCGCGCACGCCGTCCGCGTCGAGCAGCTGGTGGTCCTCCTCACCGAACCCCCAGGCCGCATAGTCGGCGACCTGGCTCCGGATCCGCTCGAGCTGGGCCGAGTTGCGCGCCACGGAGAGCGACCCGCCCTGGTCGAAGTGGCAGTCGATGCCCTCGGCCGCGGCGATGCGGCCGACCTCTGGGACCGTCTCGTTGAGCCGGCGCTGCATCCGCACCGACGCCTCCCGGCCGCGCTCGACCGCCATCCGCCGCAGCGACGTCGGGAACAACGCGGAGCACCATCCCCCGTTGCGCCCTGATGCCCCGTAGCCCGCGATCTCCTTGTCGATGACGACGATCCGCATCGTCGGATCGGCCACGGCGAGGTGGAAGGCAGTCCACAGCCCGGTGTACCCGGCCCCGATGACCACGACGTCGGCGTCGACGTCGCCGGCGAGGGCCGGTCTCGGAAGCAGGTCATCCGGTGCGGTGTCGTGCCACAGGCTGAGCTCTCGGTATCGCGACGGGGGCGACGGGGGCATGAGCCGCAGTATGCCCCGATTCGGCGGAGTTGACGATGGGTAGGTTCACCGATCTCAGACCTCAAGGGGGTATGACCTTCGGAATCAGTGGCTTCAGCCTCCCAAAACGACCCCTTCCGCAGGACGCCGCCGATTGTGCACGATGAGGCCATGACCGAACGCGCCACCGTCGACCGTGCCCACCTCGCCCAGCTGCATGATCGCGAGCTCGCCTCCTTCCGCGCAGCCCGCCCGCGATCCGCCGCACTCGCCGAGCGCGCCCGAGCGCACCTGCCCGGAGGGGTGCCGATGAGCTGGATGGTGAAGTGGCCGGGAGACTTCCCCGTCTTCGTCGAGCGCGCCGAGGGCGCTCACTTCATGTGCGTCGACGGCATCGACCACATCGATCTCTGCCTCGGCGACACCGGCGCGATGATGGGGCACTCCCCAGCCCCAACCGTGGAGTCCGTGACCGTCCAGCTCGCCCGCGGGATCACGACGATGCTCCCGACCGAGGACGCGATCGCCGTGTCCACGGGTCTCGCCGACCGGTTCGGCCTGCCCTACTGGCAGTTCACGCTGACGGCCACCGACGCAAACCGACACGCGATCCGCTACGCCAGGCATCTGACGGGGCGGCCCAAGATCGTGGTGCACAACTACTGCTACCACGGCTCGGTGGACGAGACCTTCGCGACGCTGGACGACGACGCTCGCACCACGAACCGGCGCAACAGCATCGGCCCTCCGGTGGACACGTCGGAGACGACTCGGGTCGTCGAGTTCAACGACGTCGACGGCCTCGAGAAGGCCCTGTCGGAAGGCGACGTGGCAGCCATCCTCGTCGAGCCGGCCCTGACCAACATCGGGATCGTCCTCCCGGACGTCGGCTACAACGAGGCGGTCCGCGAGCTCGCGACGAAGCAGGGCGTCATCCTCATCAACGACGAGACCCACACCATCTGCGCCGGGCCCGGCGGCATCACTCGCCGCGACAACCTGCACCCCGACTTCCTCGTCATCGGTAAGTCGATCGGGGGCGGGGTGCCCTGCGGCACCTTCGGTTTCACCCAGGACGTGGCGGACCGCATCGCCCGCTCCGTCGAGCTGGAGGACATCGACGTGGGTGGCATCGGTGGCACCCTCGCGGGGAACGGCCTGTCCATGGCGGCCATGAAGGCGACCCTCGAGCACGTCATGACGCAGGACGCCTTCGACCGCATGATCCCGCTGGCGGAGGCCTGGGCTGAC
>DASUQN010000576.1:0-3790 GCA_036280515.1 Intrasporangium sp.
GAGCTGGCCGACGCCTTCGAGGGACATGTCGGCCCGATCAAGCTGCAGGTCGTCGGGCCCTGGACCCTCGCGGCCTCGGTCTGGCTGCCCCGCGGCGAGCGCGTGATCGTCGACGAGGGAGCGTCCCGGGACCTGGTGGACTCGCTCGTCGAGGGCGTTCGGGGCCACGTCATGACGGTGCGACGACTCGTCCCCGGTGCCGAGGTCGTGCTCCAGGTCGACGAGCCGTCGCTGCCGACAGTCCTGGCGGGTCGGCTGCCCACCGCGTCGGGTTACGGACGCGTTCCCTCGCTCGACCCGCAGGTGGCCGCCGCCGGGCTGACCACGGTGCTCGCGGCCCACGACGGGGACACCGTCATCCACTGCTGCAGCGCCGACCCACCTCTTCCGCTCCTCCGATCAGCGCGCCCGGCAGCGCTGTCCCTCGATATCGCGCAGCTGCGTCCGCGCGGCTGGGAGGGCGTCGCCGTCGCCGTCGAGGACGGCATCCGCCTGCACGCGGGCGCGGTGCCGACCGACGGGTCGGTGACCCGGGCGGTCGCGGTGGCGGATCACCTCTCCGACGCCTGGCAACGAGTCGGTATGCCGCTGAGCTCGCTCTCGGACGTCGTCGTCACTCCGGCGTGTGGCTTGGCCGGGGCGCCCCCGCACGTGGCCTCGGCCATCCAGCGCGCCGCCGTCGACGCGGCGCGTGAGCTGACGGAGCGTGCCCAGCTCGGCTGAGGTCACCGTGCCGGGGTTCCTGCGGCGTCCCGCCCCCAGCCGGGAGCAAACCTACCCGGGGTAAGATAGCCGCCATGGCCGCCCTCAACCACCTCAGCCTCGGCGACCGCGGGCAGCGGATCGGGCTGCGCCTGATCACGAAGGTCGGTTCGCTGTCCGTGCTGGGCAACCCCGACGTCCGCCGGACCGTCGAGAGCCTGCTCTACCGGGGCAGCAAGGGTGCATTCGGGGCCCTCGAGGCAGCCTCCAGGCGACCCTTCCCATCGCGGGCCGGCCGTGGGGACCCGGCCCGCACAGCAGCGGCCCAGCCTCGACGCGAGTTTGACCTGACCCCCTCGGAGGACCAGGAGCTGATCCGCTCGGCGGCGGCGCGGCTGGCCGACGACGTGATCCGGCCAGCAGCGGCGAGGGCCGATGCCGAGCGCTCGGTCCCCGAGGCCGTCCGTCGTGCGGCCACCGAGCTCGGCCTGCCGCTCATCGGCGTTCCGAGTGCCCTCGGCGGCGTCGCCGATGAGCGGTCGGCGGTCACCGCCGCGCTCGTGATCGAGGAGCTGGCCCGCGGCGACCTGGGGATCGCGACGGCTCTCCTGGCTCCCGCCGCCGTCGCGACGGCGCTCGCGAACTACGGCTCGAGTACGCAGCAGGCGACCTATCTGCCTGCCTTCACCAGCGAGAGCGCCCCGGCCCGCGCCTCGCTGGCCCTCATGGAGCAGGGACCGCTGTTCGACCCCCTGTTGCCCACCACCACGGCGGCCACGCACGGCAGCGACCTCGTCATCAACGGCGCCAAGTCGCTCGTCGTCGGCGCGGCCGGGGCCGACCTGCTCATCATCTCCGCCCTCGTCGACGGGTCGCCCCGCCTGGTCCTCGTCGAGGCAGGCACGCGAGGGGTCACCGTCGTCGACGACCCAGCCATGGGCATCCGTGCCGCGTGCACCGGGAGGGTCGCTCTCGATGACGTCGTCGTACCTGTCGCCAACCTGCTCGGCACGACCGGGGACCATCTGGACGCCGTGCGGCGCGCCCGACTCGCGTGGTCCGCTGCCGCCTGCGGCACCGCGCAGGCCGTGCTCGACCAGCTCATCCCCTACGTCACGACCCGTGAGGCCTTCGGGGAGCCGATCGCGCACCGCCAAGCCGTGGCGTTCACCGTCGCCGACATCGCCATCGAGCTCGCCGGGCTACGCCTCGTCGTCTGGCGTGCCGCGTCCCGACTGGACCAGGGCAGCGATGCCGCTCGCCTCATCGGCAACGCCCGGCAGTTCACGGCCACGCATGCCGCGCAGATCGGCTCACATGCCGTCCAGCTGCTCGGCGGCCACGGCTTCGTCAAGGAGTTCCACAACGAGCGGTGGTACCGCGACCTGCGCGGCACGGGAGTCCTCGAGGGAGTGCTGCTCGTCTGAGGGCCGGCCAGCCCGGCGATCGCACCCGAGGACCGAGCCAACCCAGCAACACAAGGAGAGATCCAGGACGATGATCAACCTCGAGGTGCCCCGGAAGTTCATCCCGCTGCTCGGCCGGGCGCGCGGGTTCGCGGACGAGGTGATGCGGCCGATCTCGCGCAAGTACGACCGCGCCGAGCATGCCTACCCGGTCGAGCTCGACCTCGTCTCCGCAGTCATCGACGGACTCACCGACGCGGGCGCGGGTCAGGGAACCGGCATCGCGGCCGCCACCCGGACGAAGGACGGCTTCGCGGCGGCCGGCGTCGGGTCGGGCCGGAAGGCACCGCGCGGGACGAGGAACCGGAACGGCGCCAACCTCTCCTCGGTGCTGTCCGTCATGGAGACCTCCCGGGGAGATGTCGGACTCGCGCTCTCCATCCCGAGGCAGGGTCTGGGCAACGCCGCCATCGCCGCCGTGGCGACCGACGAGCAGAAGGCGCGCTACGGCAAGCGCTGGGCGGCGATGGCGATCACCGAACCGGAGGCGGGCTCGGACTCGGGCGCGATCCGCACCACAGCCGTCCGGGAGGGCGACGAGTACGTCCTCAACGGCGAGAAGATCTTCGTCACCGGCGGTGAGCGGGCGGAGCTCGTCGTCGTGTGGGCGACTCTGGACCGCAGCCTCGGCAAGCCGGCCATCAAGTCCTTCGTCGTGGAGCGGTCCAACCCCGGGCTCAAGCTCGTCCGGCTTGAGCACAAGCTGGGCATCCGGGCCTCCGACACGGCCGCGTTCCACCTCGACGACTGCCGAGTCCCCTCGGATGACCTGCTCGGCGATCGCGAGATCAGCACCGAGGCCGGCTTTGGCGGCGCGATGGCCACCTTCGACAACACCCGACCCCTCGTCGCCGCCATGGCGGTCGGCCTGTCCCGCGCCTGCCTGGACACGACGACTGGTCTGCTGGCCCAGAGGGGCACCAGCGTGGACTGGGACCGACCACCGCTGAGCCAGAGCGCCGCCGCGGCCCGGATCGCCGCGCTCGAGGCGGAGTACGAGGCCGCCTACCTGCTCACGATGCGTGCCGCCTGGATGGCGGACAACGGCCGTCCCAACTCGATGGAGGCCTCGATGGCCAAGGCCAAGGCGGGTCGCACCTGCGTCGACATCGCCCTGGCCTGTGTCGAGCTGGCCGGGCCGACGGGCTACGCCGAGACCGAGCTGCTCGAGAAGTGGGCAAGGGACGCGAAGATCCTCGACATCTTCGAGGGCACCCAGCAGATCCAGCTGCTCGTCGTTGCCCGACGACTGCTCGGTCTCAGCTCGGCACAGCTCAAGTAGAGGCCGTCGAGCGCCGGACGAGCGGTCCACCGGCAGAAACTCACGGGAGCCTGTCGGTGTACGTCGTTATCGTGTGCGAGTGACTCGGGAGACGACGACGGTGCCGGACAGCGTGGGAGCGGGGGAGGCCGTGACCCCGATCCACAGGCAGCGGGTCCGGTGGCAGGTGAAGTTCGGGTCCCTCGCCGTCATCTGGGGCGCCAGCTTCCTGTTCATGAAGATCGGGCTCCGGTGGTTCTCGCCGGTCCAGATTGCAACCGGCCGCATCGTCCTCGGCGCCGTCACCGTCGTGCTCCTGCTCCACCTCACCGGCGGTCGCCTGCCGCGTTCGTGGCCTGTG
>DASUQN010000577.1:0-2373 GCA_036280515.1 Intrasporangium sp.
CCGGCGATCCGCTGGGGTCTGACCTACGGCGTCGTGCTCACCGTCGCCCGAGCCCTCGGGGAGTTCGGCGCGGTGATCATGGTGTCGTCCGGCTTCCCGGGGGTGTCGCAGACCCTCACCCTGTTGGTGCACGCGCGCTACATCGACGACCACAACACCTATGGCGCGTATGCCGCCGCCACCCTTCTCATGAGCATCGCGCTCGTCGTGCTGCTGCTCATGACCGTTCTCGACCGCAAGAGGAGCAACCGATGATCACCGTGACGGCGGCGCGGAAGGAGTTCGGCAGCTTCACGGCGCTGGACGACGTCACCCTCGAGATCCCGCGAGGGTCACTCACCGCCCTCCTCGGCCCCAGCGGAAGCGGGAAGTCGACGCTGCTGCGGGCCATCGCCGGCCTCGAGTCACTGGACTCCGGAGCCGTCACGATCGGGGGCAGCGACGTGACGAACGAGCCACCACAGCGGCGCGGGATCGGCTTCGTCTTCCAGCACTATGCGGCCTTCAAGCACCTCACCGTCCGGGACAACGTCGCCTTCGGCCTGACCATCCGCAAGCGCCCGAAGGCCGAGGTCAGCGCCAAGGTCAATGAGCTGCTGCACGTCGTCGGGCTCGAGGGCTTCGCCGACCGGTATCCGGCGCAGCTGTCCGGCGGCCAGCGCCAGCGGATGGCCCTGGCCCGGGCACTCGCCGTGGACCCGCAGGTGCTGCTCCTCGACGAGCCCTTCGGCGCGCTCGACGCCAAGGTGCGGACGGACTTGCGCACGTGGCTGCGCCGGCTCCACGACGAGGTCCACGTGACGACCGTGCTCGTGACCCACGACCAGGAGGAGGCCTTGGACGTCGCCGACCGCATCGCGGTGCTCAACCAGGGCCGGATCGAGCAGGTCGGCGACCCCGTCACGCTCTACGACCGGCCGGCCAATGACTTCGTCATGTCCTTCCTCGGCTCGGTCGCCCGGCTCGGCGAGCAGCTCGTCCGGCCGCACGACATCGTCCTCGAGCGGAACCATGCGTTGGCCGTGGCCGAGGACGCGAGGATCCCCGGCTCACCGGGCGTGATCAGAGCGGTGGTCGAGCGCGTCGTCCGGCTCGGCTTCGAGGTGCGCGTCGACCTGCGGGCAGACTCGGGCGAGCGCTTCGCGGCCCAGATCACGCGACGAGACGCCGACGGACTCGGCTTGCGCGACGGCGAGACGGTCAGCGCCCGAGCCGCTCATCGGTCGAGCATCGTCGACCACGACCCGGCTCTCGCGATCTGACGCTCCAACGGATGGAGAGCCAGTAGATGGATGTCTCTGCACGCGCCGACTATGCAGTCCGGGCCATGCTGATCCTCGCCGATGCGGCGGCCACTGGATCGGGTCCGGTCAGCATCGAGCATCTCGCCACCCGACAGGACCTGCCCCGCAAGTTCCTCGAGACGATCTTCGCGGACCTGCGCCGGGCCGGGCTCGTGCTGAGCCGGCGCGGCGCTCTCGGCGGGTACGCCCTGGCCCGGCCGCGCACCGAGATCAGCGTCGGGGACGTCTTCCGAGCCGTGGACGGGCCACTCGCCGAGGTTCGTGGCCTGCGACCGCATGAGACGGAATACGTCGGAGTCGCCCAGCACCTGCCGAGCCTCTGGGTCGCGGTCCGGGCGAGCCTGCGCGAGGTCCTCGACGGCACATCGCTGGAGGCCCTGCGCACCGGCGACCTGCCCGACCGGGTGCGCCAGCTCATCACGGCACCCGACGCCTGGCGCAACCGCTGACCCTGAAACGTGACCGGAAAACCTGACCCTGAGCCCGTGCCAAGGGTCGCTTCCGGGTTGCCTCCGGGCGTCGCCCCATGTCCTGAGGGCCGTTGGTGGCCGAGAGTAGAGATGTCAGGAACGGTTCCTGACATCCACCTCAAGGAAGCACCGCACATGAACGACATCCACCAGACCTTCGCCGACCACGGCTTCGTCCGACCGCGTGAGGACCGAGTGCTCGCCGGTGTCTGCGCCGGCCTCGGAAGGCGATTCGGCCTGGCACCCTGGCCGGCCCGAATCCTGTTCATCCTCATCCTCTTCGTCCTCCCCGGAAGCCAGATCCTGGTCTACCCGATCCTCGCGATCCTCATGCCGTCCGAGCAGTCGGCGATGGACCGGCCGAGCTACCCGGGTCCGACAACTGCCTGACCCGCTGGGAGGGCGGCCGGGCCAGCGGGTCCCGCCTTGGCCCGCGCCCGGGCCGGCTCCGGCCATGCGGGAGCGGTCACCGCGACGGTGACATCGAGTCTGAGTCCGTCCGCCGCACAGCCAACGAGGCCGGCGCCGTTGCTCGCGGCCACCAGGTGCGCCGCGGCACAGGCCTCCTCAACCGCCGCCCCATCGCGCAGCCGCGCGGC
>DASUQN010000578.1:0-7544 GCA_036280515.1 Intrasporangium sp.
GGGCGGCGTTGCCAGAGTGGACATCTCGCGGATTCCGGTGACGGCCATCTCGAGGGTGCGCGGGATCGGGGTGGCCGACATGGACAGCACGTCGACCGCGGTCCGCATCGTCTTGAGCAGCTCCTTGTGCTCGACGCCGAAGCGCTGCTCCTCGTCGACGACGACGAGGCCGAGATCCTTGAAGCGGATGTCCTTGCCGAGGAGCCGGTGCGTCCCGATGACGATGTCGACCGTCCCGTCGGCTAGGCCGTCGAGGACGTCCTTGGCCTCGTTGTCGGACTGGAAACGAGACAGCGCCTTGACCTTGACCGGGAACTGGGCGTATCGCTCCGAGAACGTCTGGTAGTGCTGGCTGACGAGCAGCGTCGTCGGCACGAGGATGGCGACCTGCTTGCCGTCCTGGATCGCCTTGAAGGCCGCGCGAACTGCGATCTCCGTCTTGCCATAGCCGACATCGCCGGAGATGAGCCGGTCCATCGGGACCTGCTTCTCCATGTCGGCCTTGACCTCGTCGATGCTCGAGAGCTGGTCCGGCGTCTCGACGTAGGCGAACGCCTCCTCGAGCTCGCGCTGCCACGGGGTATCCGTGCTGAACGCATGCCCTTTCGTCGCCTGGCGTGCGCTGTAGAGCCGGATGAGGTCGGCGGCGATCTGCTTGACGTAGCGCTTCGCTCGCGACTTCGTCCTGGTCCAGTCGGAGCCGCCCATCTTGTTGAGCGTCGGCTCCTCACCACCGACGTACTTGGTCACCTGGTCCAGCTGGTCCGTGGGCACGTAGAGCCGGTCGCCGGGTTGTCCTCGTTTGCTGGCTGCGTACTCGATGACGAGGTACTCGCGCGTGGCGCCCTGGACCGTGCGCTGCATCATCTCGACGAAGCGGCCGACGCCGTGTTGCTCGTGGACGACGAAGTCCCCCGGCCGCAGCTGCAGCGGGTCGACCTGGTTGCGACGGCGAGAGGGCATGCGACGCATGTCCTTCGTGGAGGTGCCCGTGCCCGGCTGCCCGGTCAGGTCGGTCTCGGTCAGCAGCTCGAAGCGCTCGGGCTCGTGGACGAAGCCGCGCCCGAGGGAGCCGGTCGTCACGCCCACCCTCCCGGGGGTCAGGGAGTCTGCGAGCGGTTCGACGGGCACCTCGTGCTCGCGCAGCACCTCCTCGATGCGCTTGGCGAGGCCCGGCCCTTCCGTCACGACCGCGACGCGCCAGCCATTCTTCGCGCGGTCCCGCAGGTGCTCAACGGCGCGCTCGGTGTCGCCCCGGAACGCATCCGGCTCGGACGTCGCGACGGTGATCCGGGCGTCGACGTCGTCGTCCTCGATGACGAGGTCCGTGTCCGCCGCGAAGGGGGTCAGGGTCCACCAGGGGCGGCCGGTGGCGGCGGCGTGTGAACGGAGCTGGGCGATGGTCCAGTAGGACGCCGTGCCGAGAAGGGACTGCAGGTCGATGGGGACGTGGTTGCCCGCAGCGGCGTTTGACCAGCTCGCCTCGAGGAACTCCTGACTGGTCGCGACGAGGTCGTGGGCGCGCTTGCGGATCCGCTCGGGGTCGCTGAGCAGCACGATCGACTCTGCGGGCAGGATGTCGAGCAGCGGCTCCATGCCCTCGACGAGCGCGGGTGCGAGGGACTCCATGCCTTCGACGGCGATGCCCTCGGAGACCTTGGTCAGCATCTCGGAGACGCCTGGGAGCTGCCCGGCCAGCTCGCGGGCGCGGCTGCGCACGTCGCGGGTGAGCAGCACCTCCCTGCATGGCGGCGCCCAGAGTCCGTGGGCAGCGACCTCGAGGCTGCGCTGGTCGGCCACCTTGAACCAGCGGATCTCCTCGACGGTGTCCCCCCAGAACTCGACTCTGACCGGGTGCTCCTCGGTCGGTGGGAAGACGTCGAGGATGCCGCCGCGGACAGCGAACTCACCGCGGCGCTCGACGAGGTCCGTCCTGGTGTAGGCGGCGGCTGACAGCGCGTCCACGACGTCCTCGAGCGGGCGCTCGTCCCCGGCGCGCAGGCTGACCGGCTCCAGGTCGCCGAGCCCCTTGGTGAGCGGCTGGAGCGCCGCACGGACCGGCGCGAAGACCACCGACAGCCAGCCGTATGTCGGGTCGTCGGGGTCGGGGTGCGCGATCCTGCGCAGCACTGCGAGGCGCCGGCCGACCGTGTCGCTGCGCGGCGACAGGCGCTCGTGGGGCAGCGTCTCCCAGCTGGGGAAGACGGCAACCTCCTCAGCCGGGAGCAGCCCGCCGAGGGCTGCCTGGAGATCCTCCGCCTCGCGGGTCGTCGCGGTGACGACGAGGAGCGGGCCGGTGTGCCTCGAGGCGCGGGCAATGGCCGTGATGAGGAAAGGTCGGGTGCCGTCGCTCGACGAGATGTCGACGAGCCGGCTGCGCCCGGCCTCGGCAAGGACGCGACGGACGTCGGGGGCCTGCGTCCAGGCCTCGAAGACGGCGGTGAGACTCATGGGTTGGGCCGCTCCCTGGGCAACGCTGAAATACCCCACGCCGGCCGACGTGGGGGGCCCTCCAGACTAACCAACGTCGCTGGTCACCGTGCCCGGGGCAGGCCCATTCCGCAGGCTGCTGCTGGCACTGGCCCGAAAGGTGCTCCCGGCGTCCTGGTGGTAGGGCGCTGCCCGCCAGTCCTCCCACGACACATCGTTGTCCTGCGCGTGCACGAGGAAGCGCCACGGACCGCTGTACGTGTTGTCGAACCACCGGTTGTCCTGGGTCAACGTGATGTCCTCCTGGACGACCGTTCCTTGGTAGGGCGACCAGTCGGGCGCGCTCCCGTAGTTCGAGATGAGGGCGTTGTAGCCGCAGCCGCGCTCGGGCGCGCAGGCGTTGCCGACGCGGTCCCGCGTGAGCTCGAACGTGTTGTCGTGGATCCTCACGTTCTGCGACTTCCACCGGCAGTCGCTGAAGTAGGGCATTCGACGCAGCAGCTCCGGGTCCGAGCAGCGCTCGAGGGAGGCTTCAGGGTTGACGAGCGTCCCATAGCCCGTGCTCGTGTTGTAGGGCGATCCGGCGAAACGGTCAGCGTTCTCCCACACCACGACCCCTCCCCAGTTGTCGAGGAAGACGTTGTGTGCCACCTCGAGGGCCGAGCCGTATTCGGTGGGCACGCGGGGGTCGCTCCCGGCCTCGGACAGGTAGATCGCGCCGGTGGGGAAACCAGGATTGGAAGCACCGGCGACACGCCCGTTCAGGGCGAACGTGTTGCCCACGACTGCCGCGTTGTAGCTGATCTCGTAAATCAGTCCCTCGGCGTCGTTCTCGGAGATGTAGTTGCCGCTGTAGAGGTGGCCTGCGTTGTTGGTGTCCGACCAGATCCCGGGCCCCCGGTTGTCGTGGATGTAGTTGCCCGCCACGACGACGTGGCGAGCGTCCCAGAACTTCCCACCGCCGGCGCAGCCACAGCCGGGCTGCCGGCGCTCCCAGTCGTCGGTGTTGTTGCGCGTGATCTCGTTGTCCCGAACCGTGATGTTGCTCACGCCGTCGGGAGCGTATGCACTGAAGCCGTACTGCCCGTTGTCTCGCAGGCAGCTCGACTCGAGGACGTTGTCGTCGCCGAGGAGGACCCCCGCTCCAGCGTTCCGCTGGATGGTCAGGTGAGACATCACCCACCCCGTGCCGGCGTCATGGTTGACCACGCCCTCGCCGTTGCTCTCCCCCGGGCTGCCGAAGCGTTGCACCGTGAGGTACTCGACGCGGACGCCGGACGCGCTGCCACCGAAGGCGTACTGGTTGCGCCGGCGACCGTCGAGTACCGCCCCCGGCGCTCCGACATAGCGGTTGCCATCCTTGGGCTGAACCTGGCTGTATCGGCCGTCCGCGAGGTGGTGGGTGCCCGGGGTGAGCCAGAATGTCGTCCCCTCGGGGTGCCTGTCGGACATGGCCGCGACGTCCTCGGCAGGCGTGACGACCACGGCGCCGGGGGGCGGACTGCGAGGGCCGGCTGGTGATTCAGGGTCGCACCAGAGAGCAGGAGGACCGGGCGGCGCGGGCAGCGCCTGCGTGCTTGGGGGGGCGATGTCTGCCCGGCCGGTACCGCCGCCTGCATCGCGCTCCCCCAGCCCTGGCGTGTCCCCTACGAGAAGGAGTGTCCCCAACCCTGCCGCGAGGACACCGAGGACAGCTGCGTGCCGCCTCGTGCGCCGGAGTCCCGGTGCGTGGCGGTTGTCATGCGCGTTGCTTCTGACGTGGGTCACGACTCGTTGTTCGCCCACTCAGTCCGCGAGGGAGAGCTCGCGCGCCACCGGAAGGGGCACGTGGAGCTGTGGAGCCCAGCCGGTGTCCACGCTCATCCTCTGCAGCTGGGCCACGACCTCGTCAGCGATGTCCCACGTGAGGATGACGACGTCGTCAGGGCGGTCCGCCAGGAGGTGCTCCACGGAGTGGATCGGGACGCCGGCCCCGGGCACGCGGCACCCGTCCTTCACGGGCGACAGGTCGACCGTGTAGGGCAGCAGTGTCCGGTCGACTCGCGAGAGCGCGAGGAGGACCGCAGCCTTGGACGGTGCGCCGTATCCCGCCACCCGCCGCCCCTGTCGCGCCAGCCCTTCGAGATGGGTGCGGAAGTCCTCGGCGACCCTTGACCCGCGCGCGCCGAGCGCCACGAGGCTGTCCAGCCGGTCAAGACCCGCCGCCCGCTCCTGGGAGCGGATGTCGCCGACGCTGTTGTCGACGACGGGGCTGTCCGTCGTCCGCGCCGCGGTCACTCGGAGGCTGCCACCGTAGACGTCGACCATGGCGGCTCGAGTGATGGTCAGGCCGTTGCGCTCGAAGAGCGGCGCTGCTGCGAGAAGCGAGAGGTAGACGAAGTGTCCGTGCCGGATCGTGTCGACGAGCGTGTCCCTGACGAGGGGCAGCAGGTGGAAGAACTCGCACACGAGGCGTCCACCGTCGGCAAGCCGAGCGGCGTGCCCTGCGATGACGGCATCGACGTCCTCCTCGTGCATGAGGTGATGCACGTCGACGACGAGATCGGCTTGCCCGTCCGCGTCGACCTCGACGAGCCCGGCTTCGACGAACCGCGGGAGCCACGACGCTCCGTGGGCGCTGTCGAGCTCGATGACCGTCTGACCCGGGGCAAGGCGCTCGTCCCGGACGACCGCTGCGACCGAGGCGGCAGCATGCTCGAGGGCGGTGGTGGAGTCGACGGCCGCCTGCGGCTCCGGATGGGCACCGCGCCCGGGCCCGAGCTGCACCAGGCCGCACTCGTCGCACGCGTGGAGCGTGAGCGGCCACGTGGGATCCGGCCCTGGCGCGTCCACGGGCGGAAACTGGTCTGACGCCGGAACGTGCCCGAGGTCGAGGACGAGCCGAGGGGACGGCTCGCCGCACGACCGACATGCTGCCGTGCTGGAAGCCTCAACCGTCGCCACCGACACGATCACCCGCCCCCTGCGCGGCAGCGCCGCCCCATGTGTGCACCCGTCCGGTCGTCAGGCCGGGAAGACGGCGTCGATGGGGTGCATGGCCCGGTGCGGAATCGTTCGGTCGCTGCGCCACAGCGCCCAGGGGCTCTCGCCATGACGGTACATGTCCTCCAGCGCCGTTCGCTCCTTCAGCGTGTCCATGGGCGCCCAGAAGCCGTCGTACGGGACGGCGCGCATCTTGCCTGCCTCCGCCGCGGCGACGCACGCATCCATGACCAGGTCATCGTCCGGTCCCAGGTAGTCGAAGATCCCCTGCCGCAGGACGAAGTAGCCCCCGTTGATGCGGAAGGCCATCTCGGCGGCGGGCCGGAAACCGCGGATCTCCGTGTCCCCCTCCATCTCGAGGACATGGAATGAGTCCTGTGGTTTGACGGCGAGGAGCGTCCCGACCGCGTCGGTCTTGAGGAAGTCGGAGATGATGTCGTTCAGGGGCGCGTCGGTGAGCACGTCGCCGTAGTTCGCGAGGAAGGCCTCATCCTCATCGAGATAGGGTCGCACGCGGCGCAGCCGCTCGCCGATCGGCGTGTCGATGCCCGTGTCGATGAAGGTGATCTTCCAGTCGCTGATGTCGCTGCCGAGGAGCTCCACGTGCTCGCAACCCTTGGTGAGCACGAAGTCGTTCGAGGCCGTCTCGTCGTAGTGGAGGAAGTAGTCCTTCACTGAGTGGGCGCCGAAACCCAGGCAGAGGATGAACTCGGTGTGCCCGAAGTGGGCGTAGTACCTCATGACGTGCCAGAGGACGGGGCGGCTGCCGATGGGCATCATCGGCTTCGGCAGCGACTCGGAGCCGGACCGCATCCGCATCCCGAGCCCCCCGCAGAACAACACAACCTTCATCTTCAGTCCCCTTGTGCTGGGTCCTCCCTAGAAAACCTCGAGTCGCGGGAGCGCGACCACGAGGCGTCCCCCCCAGACCCGAATCCCGGCCAGCTGTGCCGAGATCTCCTCGCGGAGGTTCCACGGCATGATGAGCACGTAGTCGGGCTGGGCCGCCTCGAGCTCCTCGACCGGTCGGATCGGGATGTGCGTGCCGGGCAGGAACTTGCCATGTTTGAACGGGTTCCTGTCCACTGAGAAACGGATGAGGTCCGAACGGATGCCGCAGTGGTTGAGCAGGGTGTTGCCCTTCCCCGGCGCGCCGTAGGCCACGACCGTCTCTCCACGTCGAGCGCATCCGATGAGGAACTCGACGAGGTCGTTGCGCACCGTGGCGACCTGCGCGGCGAATCCGGCGTGGCCGTCCACGGTGTCCAGTCCTTCTGCAGCCTCGGCCGCGAGGACGCGCGCGACCGCAGCAGAGGGCTGCGGAGCATGCTCCGACGGGGCGGACCACGTACGCAGCGACCCGCCGTGCGTCGACAGCTCCTCGACGTCGACGACGGTGAGGCCCGCAGCCGCGAGAGCCCGCTGGGTCGTGAGCAGCGAGAGATAGGAGTAGTGCTCGTGGTAGATCGTGTCGTACTCGTTGCCCTCGATGAGTCGCAGCAGGTGCGGGATCTCGATCGACACGCGCCCCGTGTCCGCCACGAGAGCTCGTAGCCCTTTGGCGAAGTCGACGATGTCCGGCACGTGGGCGAAGACGTTGTTGGCGACGACGAGGTCGGCCGGGCCGTGGACTGCGGCGATCTTCGACCCCGACTCCTCGCCCAGGAAGACGACCTCAGTCGGGATGCCCTTGTCCACTGCGGCCTCGGCGACGTTCTCGGCGGGCTCGATGCCGAGGCAGCGGACCCCGCGGGCGACGACGTGCTGGAGCAGGTAGCCGTCGTTGCTGGCCACCTCGACGACGAACGAGCTCGGGCCCAGACCCAGTCGGTCCACCGCCTCGTCGACGAACCTCTTCGCGTGGGCCACCCAGGAGTCGCTGTACGACGAGAAGTAGGCGTAGTGGCTGAAGATCTCCTCACCAGACATGTAGGCCGGGAGCTGGACGAGGAGACAGGACGAGCAGATACGCACGTGCAGCGGGTAGAACGTCTCACCCGAGTCCAGCTGGGAGGCCTCGAGGTAGCTCTCGCACGGTGGGGACATGCCCAGGTCGACGAAGGTGCGGGTGAGCTCCGCACCGCAGAGCCGGCACCGTGGCTTGCTCATCGCACCGCCTCACTCGTGCGCAG
>DASUQN010000579.1:0-3858 GCA_036280515.1 Intrasporangium sp.
CCCGGGATGACGCCGCATGCCGGCCCCGACGAAGCAGGTCTCGACCGTCACGCCCTCGCGCTCGGGGAGACCGGGCGGCGCGTTGAGGGCGTGCAGGATGTACTCGGGAAGGGCTTGGTCGATGACCTTCACGCCGTCCCACGGAATGGCCATGTTCCCGCTGACGACGATCCGCGGATTGGGCGGCAGCGACTGGATCCTGGAGCTCAGCTCCTCAACCGAGACTGTCTGCATGCTGCCCATCCTTGCGGTCCGCCACGCTCCGTCGGGAGCCAGCCCAGCGGCATACGGCCTCGTGTCCTGGTCAGCTCGCCTTGCGCTTGCTCGCCGCCTTCTTGGTGGTCGTCTTCTTCGCGGCCGTCTTCTTGGCCGGAGCCTTCTTGGCAGCGGACTTCTTCGCGGGCGGCGCCTTCTTGGCCGTCTCGGCCGGCTGCTCCGCGGCCGCCTCCTCGCGGATCTCGGTCGTCGACGTGCCTCCGGACTTGGCCGCCTTCGCCTTGTCGACGCTGCGCTGCAGGGCCGCCAGCAGGTCGACCACCTCCGTCTCCTCGGCCTGCGCCGCCGGCGCCTCCTTCATCTCGCCGCCCTCGATCTTGCTCGCGACGAGTGCCTCGACCGCCTCGGAGTAGTCGTCCTCGAACTCGTCCGGCTCGTAGTCCCCGGCGAGGGAGTCGACGAGCGAGGCGGCCATGGCGAGTTCCTTGTCGGTGGCCTGGGTGTCCTCGGAGAGGAACTCGAACTCCGGCTGACGGACCTCGTCCGCCCAGAGCAGGGTCTGCAGGACGATGACGCCCTCGCGCACCCGCAGCACGGCCAGGGTCATCCGGGTGCGAATGGAGACGGTGACCACGGCCATCCGGTCGGCCTTCTCGAGCGCGTCGCGCAGGAGGACATAGGGCTTGAGGCCGGTCTTGTCCGGCTCGAGGTAATACGAGCGGTCGAAAAGGAGCGGGTCAATCTGGTCCGCGGGCACGAACTTCTCGATCGAGATCTCCTTGGACGAGCGTGACGGCAGGGTCTTCATGTCCTGATCGCTGAGGACGACCATCTGGCCATCGGCCGTCTCATACCCCTTCGCGATGTCGGAATAGGGCACTTCCTCGCCGTCGATCGAGCACACCCGTTGGTACTTGATGCGCCCTCCGTCCTTCTCGTGGACCTGCCGGAACTGCACGTCGTGGTTCTCGGTCGCAGAGAAGAGACGGACCGGGACGTTGACGAGTCCGAAGGAGACCGCGCCTTTCCAGATGGCTCGCATGAGAACAAGAATGCACCCATGCGCCCCATGCTCGCGACGCCCACCTCGGTCATTCCGTCGGGCCACGAGTGGATTCACGAGGTGAAGTGGGACGGAATGCGGGTCCTGGCGGACGTCAGCGCGGGCTCGATCCGGCTCACCTCGCGCACTGAGCGCGACGTCACGGTCGCCTTTCCGGAGCTCCTGCCGCTGGCCACCGAATACGCCGACATGCTCCTGGATGCCGAGATCGTCTGCCTCGACGCCGGGAAGCCGTCCTTCGGGCTGCTCGCCGAGCGGTTCCACGTCACCAACGCGCGACGCGCGTTGGTGCTCGCCGAGCGCAGCCCCGTGACCCTGATGACCTTCGACCTGCTCCGTCTCTATGGAGTCGAGCTCCTCGGCCGCGCCTGGAGCGACCGCCGCGCCACGCTCGAGCGTCTCGAGCTCCAGAGCCCGCGGTGGCAGACTCCACCGACCTTCGAGGACGGCGGACTGCTCCACGGCGCGACGCGCGAGCAGGGTCTGGAGGGCATCGTCAGCAAGCGGGTCGGCTCGATCTACCGGCCCGGCGTCCGCTCTCCCGACTGGCTCAAGTCGCCGCATCGGGGCAGTACCTCCGTGGTCATCGGTGGGTGGCGACCGGAGTCCACCGGAACGGTGCAGGACCGGCTCGGCGCAGTACTCGTCGGTGTGCCGGGTCCGGGGGGTCTTCGCTTCCTGGGCCGAGTCGGGGCCGGCCTCGCCGGCCGCGCGGGTGACGCGCTGAGGCGCAGCCTGTCGACCCTCGCACTCGACGAGTCCCCCTTCGTGACGGAGATCCCCCCCGAGGACGCGCTGGGCGCGCGCTGGGTGCACCCGGTGCTCGTCGCCGACGTCGAGTCCCTCGGGCTGGGCCACCAGGGTCGCCTGCGCCAGCCGGCGTTCAAGCGCCTGCGTGAGGACCTGACCCCCGACGACGTCGACGACCTCATCCTGGGTGGCGAGTGATGCCCGGCCCCGCTCGCCAGCAGGCCGGCCCCAAGGTCACCGTGGAGGTCGAGGGCCGACGGATGAAGCTGAGCAGCCTCGAGAAGGTGATGTATCCGGCGACGGGTACGACCAAGGCAGAGGTCATCGACTACTACGCCCGGATGGCGCCCGTGATCCTGCCACACCTCGCCGACCGGCCGGTCACCCGTATCCGCTATCCGCACGGCGTCCACGACATGCAGTTCTTCGAGAAGAATGTGCCGGCCGGTACCCCCCACTGGATTCGTCGGGCGGGGCGTGATCCCGTCTTTCCCTTCATCGACGACCTCGCCGGGCTCACGTTCTTCGCCAATCTCAACTCCCTCGAGTTCCACGTGCCGCAATGGCGGTTCGAGGGGGAGGGACGTGACGCGGTCTCGCTCAATCCCGACCGTCTCGTCATTGATCTCGATCCAGGCCCGGGGACCGGTTTGCACGAGGTATCAGTCGTCGCGGTCATCGTGCGCGACCGCCTTGCGGAGCTCGGATTGGCATCCGTGCCGGTGACGAGCGGCAGCAAGGGTATGCAGCTCTATGCGGGGTTGCCCGGGGCGGCGCACACGAGTGACGAGATCAGGGACACCGTTCAGCAGCTTGCACAGGAGCTCACCAAGAAGCACCCCGACCTCGTCGTCTGGAAGATGGCCAAGGACCTGCGGCCGGGCAAGATCTTCCTGGACTGGAGTCAGAACGTTGCTGCCAAGACGACGATCTGTCCGTATTCCCTTCGCGGCCGGGAGGCTCCGACCGTGGCCGCGCCGCGTGGCTGGAAAGAGGTCGAGGCCGGCGCAGCAGGTGAGCAGCTCCGCCAGCTCCGGATGGACGAGGTTCTCGAGCGGGTCGAGCAGACGGGAGACCTCGCCGCCGAGATCGCGACACCCCAGCCTTGACGACGAGGGGCCACCTTTCCTTCCGGAAGGTGGCCCCTCGATCAATGCGGCCTCACTCGGCCCCATTCACAGGGCCAGGTGGCGACCGTCAATGGGCCTTGTCGTAGGCGGCTTGGATCTCCGCGGAGATCCGACCACGGTCGGAGACCTGGTAGCCACTGGCCCGAGCCCATTCGCGAACCGATGCCAGATCGGTTCGTTTCGCCCCGCCTGCGCTGGAGGAGCGACGACGTCTGCCACGCCCACCACCGCTGCGACGCCCCTTTCCGGTCCATGGTGCCAATGCGTCGCGGAGTTTCTTCGCGTTCTTGTCGCTGAGGTCGATCTCGTAGGAGACCCCATCGAGCGCGAAGGAGACGGTTTCGTCGGCGTGACCGCCATCAACGTCGTCGACCAGGACGACTTCGACTCGCTGAGCCATGTTTCTCCATCTGCTGTTGTGATGGTAATGGGAGCGCCGTGAATGCTTCGCATTCGCGTCGACCGCCAATTTACACGGAGTTACCAATCCGATGGAATCGCCGGGCGCAATTGTGGAGAAACTTCCTGTGGTGCGGCTCGTGCAATTTTCTACTTGTCGTCCGGAGCTTTGGCGGCTGCTTCGGCCTCGCGCTCTGCCTCCCACTTCGCCAGGGCAATTCGCTCACGCCTGTCGCCCTCGAGAATGTTCTTGATGATGATGTAGAAGAGCCATGCGACACCCACCGTCGGGAGGAGCGC
>DASUQN010000580.1:0-4828 GCA_036280515.1 Intrasporangium sp.
GCAGCCCGCGCGGCAGGAGCCGTCCGCGGGGCAACAGCAGGGGCAGGGCACGGTGGTACGGATGCCGGCCCTCGGCGAGAGCGTGACGGAGGGTACGGTCACCCGCTGGCTCAAGCAGGTCGGCGACACCGTCGCCGTGGACGAGCCGCTGCTCGAGGTCTCCACGGACAAGGTCGACACCGAGATCCCGTCGCCCGTCGCCGGCACCCTGCTGGAGATCAAGGCGCAGGAGGACGACACGGTCCCGGTCGGAGCGGACCTCGCGGTGATCGGCGAGGGCGAGGCGGCTCCTGCCGACCAGCCCGCGCCCGCAGAACAGGCGGCCCACGCTGAGCAGGCGGCCCCCGCTGAGCAGGCGGCACCGGCCCAGCAGGCGGCCCCGGCCCAGCAGGCGCCGGCTGAGGAGCAGGCCGCTCCCGCCCCCGAGGCACCCAGCACCGAGCAGGAGCCCCAGCCCGCGACGAGTGAGCCGGAGGCTGAGCAGGCTCAGCAGCCCCAACCTGCGGCATCGGCTGCCGGCGGCGGAGAGGGCGAGACGGTGACGATGCCGGCCCTCGGCGAGTCCGTCACAGAGGGAACGGTGACACGCTGGCTGAAGTCCGAGGGCGACGACGTGGCGGTCGACGAGCCGCTGCTCGAGGTCTCGACGGACAAGGTCGACACCGAGATCCCCTCCCCCGTGGCCGGCACCCTGACCAAGATCCTCGTCGGCGAGGACGAGACGGTTCCCGTGGGCGGCGATCTGGCCATCATCGGCGGTTCCGCGCCGGCGGCGGCCGAGTCCCCGGCACAGCAGGCGCAGCCCGAGGCGCCCGCACAGCCCGAGGCGCCCGCACAGCCCGAAGCGCCCGCACAGCCCGAAGCGCCCGCACAGCCGCAGCCGCAAGCACCCTCCCAACCGGAAGCGCCCGCTCCGGCCCAGCAGGCAGCACCGTCTGCAGCACCTCAGCCCCCGAGCACGCCGGGCCAGGCGCCCACGGACGCGGCGGCCTACGTCACGCCCCTCGTGCGCAAGCTGGCTGCCCAGCACGGGATCGACCTGTCCACCCTCAAGGGCACCGGCGTCGGCGGCCGCATCCGCAAGCAGGACGTGCTCGACGCTGCAGAGGCGGCACAGGCCCCCGCACCCGAAGCGCCCGCCGCGCCTGCGGCGGCCTCCGCCCCAGTCCCCTCAGCGCCAGCAGCGGCGGCTCCGGAGGCGGCCTCCGTCTCGCCGAAGCGCGGCACTCGGGAGAAGATGACGCGCCTGCGCAAGCTCATCGCGACCCGGATGGTCGAGTCGCTGCAGGTCTCGGCACAGCTGACCACCGTCGTCGAGGTCGACCTGACGAAGGTGGCCCGGATCCGGGAGCGGTCGAAGAAGGACTTCCTGGCGCGCGAGGGCGTCAAGCTCAGCTTCCTGCCCTTCCTGGCGCTCGCCGCGACCGAGGCGCTCAAGGCGCACCCGATGGTCAACGCGAGCATCGAGGGCGACGAGGTGGTCCATCACGGCACCGAGAACCTCTCCATCGCCGTGGACACGGACAAGGGCCTCATCGTCCCGGTCGTCAAGAACGCAGGCGACCTCAACATCGCGGGACTGGCGCGCGCCATCGCCGACGTCGCGGATCGGACGCGGAACAACAAGATCACCCCCGATGACCTGGCCGGTGGCACGTTCACCATCACGAACACCGGCAGCAGGGGCGCGCTCTTCGACACGCCGATCATCAACCAGCCGCAGGTCGCCATCCTCGGCACTGGTGCCATCGTCAAGCGACCGGTGGTCGTGATCGACCCGGATGGCGGTGAAACCATCGCGATCCGGTCGATGATGTACCTGGCCCTGACCTATGACCACCGGATCGTCGACGGTGCGGATGCGGCCCGGTTCCTGGGCACCATGAAGGCCCGTCTGGAAGAGGGCAACTTCGAGGCCTGAGGCCACATGATCCAGGTCGAAGCGCGCCGCCGTCGCCCGGTTCTCCGGTCCGACCGGAGGCGCGCTTCGCCGTCAGCCCGTCCGACCCGGTGCAGGGTCGTCGTGGTCCGTGCCGTCAGTCGGACCCTGCGGCGCTGATTCCCTCGATCCGCCAGCCATCGGCGCCCCTGATCAGGTCGAAGTCGAGCAGCTCGCCCTGGGCGGCAGGATGGGTGCGCCTGACGCCGGAGCGGTCGACGACGTCGTAGGCGGACCAGTTGACCCGGGCCCGGATCGTGGCACGCTCGGTTCCACCGCCTGCCGAGGCGGACTCGGCCACCGTCAGGTGGAGGTCGGCATAGCGGTTGCCGCCTCGCAGCAGCGTCTCGATGAGCTCGACGTCAGACTGGTGGGACCCAGAACCGGGCCGGTGGACGGCGTCCAGGCCGTGCAGGTCCCTCGCGACGAGGATGCCCGCCCGCTGGTCGGAGAGCCATTGCATCAGCTCCGTGGGGCGGGTCCTCGGAGCCGACCCATCGTGCTGGACCAATGCGGCAACCGGCGTGGTCGGCGCCGCCTGCGTGGTGGGTGCAGCGCGTGGGGTCGGCGCGGACCGCTGCGCCGATGTGGGTGATGACGTGGACTCGTCCACCGGGGCCGCCTCCGCATGACCGCCTCCGGCGACGGCAGCGGGCGAGCGTCCGAGCAGGAGCCACGCTCCGGCACCCACGATCAGGAGGGCCACGACCGCGGCGAGGACTCGGAGCCGCAACGGCCGGCGAACGACCTCTGGAGCTGGCTCCTCGCGTGCAGCATCGGCACGCAGCCGATGGGTCAGCGCAGACGCGTCATCCGCACCCACGACGACCTCGACCGGCTCCGGCTGCACCGCGTCGTAGAGGAGGCGGGCGAGGCGCGCCGCCTCGGGCCGGCGACCCGGGTCGGGATCGATGCTCGCGGCGATCACCTCCGCGAGCTCGTCGCCGACGTGGCTGCGTACCGTGTCGAGATCCAGGCGCTGGACCGTGTCCGGAGCGCCGTAGCCGGTCAGGCAGAACCACGCGACGGCGCCCAGGGAGAACACGTCGCTGGCGGTTGTCGGAGTGGCCCCCTCACGCACCTCTGGTGCAATGAACCCCTCTGTGCCGCAGACCTGGCCGCCGTAACCCATGACACGAGCCGCCCCCAGGTCGAGCAGGAGCGGCCGGCCGGCCGACGTGAGCATGATGTTGCCGGCCGAGATGTCGCCGTGGCTGCCACCCGCGGCATGGAGGGCGGCGACCGCCTGGCAGATCGGCGTCAGGATCGTCACCACCTCTCCCGGCCGTAGCTGCCCGCGTGCGTGCACCATCGACCTGAGCACCGCCCCGGTGACGAGGTCGAAGACGAGCGCCGTCCTGCCGTCCGAGAGCTCGACGACGTCACGCAGTGGCACGAGGTGCTCGTGCCGGACGGCGGAGAGCACCTGCCGCTCGACGGCCCAGCCCGACGGATCCCAGTCGGAGCCGGGGCGGGGCACCTTGACGGCGACAGCGACGCCGGCTCGGTCCACACCCGCCCAGACGACGCTCGTGCCACCCGCTCCGATGATGCGCTCGAGCCGATGGCCGGGAACCTCAGGTGGACTCGCGTCGAGGGTGCTCACCGGGCCATCGTCACAGGGACGCTCGCGGTCCCGCGGCCGTCATCCACAGGCGCCGACTACTGGATCAAGGTGCCTCGCCCGGCGTGAGGACCTCGACGACCCGCTGACCCTCCGAGCTGGCGCGGGCAGCGTCCACCACGGCGAGGACGTGGACCGCGTCCCTCGGGTCGACCGGCATCCCGGCCTGCGGATCGTCGGAGAGCAGAGCCGCGCCGATCGCCCGGTAGAAGTCCGACTGGTCGCATCGACCGGCGACTGGTCCGGGCTCCCGCTCGTCACCGCGGATCACCCATCCCACCGAGTCCCCGGCGTTCTCGAACTCCGCGAAGGCCCCAACCTCGTCGAACTGCCGGCCGAGGACGTACGCCCCGGTCGATCCCATGACCCGGGCCCGAGGCCCGGGGGCTCCGTTGACCGACGAGGCCATGACGTGGCTCACCACTCCCGACGTGTGCCTGCAGGCGAGGAAGACGTCGTCCTCGGCGACCACGGTGTGCGCGAAGAGCTCTGCGTACACCGACTCGACGTCGCCGTGGAGGATGACCGCCTGGTCGATCAGGTGGCTGCCGAGGTCGAGGAGCAGACCGGCCCCCTCGTCGGCGGTCCGCGTCTCGCGCCATCGCTGCTTGGGGACGGGTCGCCAGCGGTCCCAGCGGTACTCCGCTCGTCGGATCTCTCCGACCAGACCACGGTCACGCACCGCAAGGAGCGCCGCGAGCTCCGGGTCGAAGCGGCGGGTCTGGAAGACCGTCAACGGAACCCCGTGGTGGGCCGCGAGGTCGACGACCTGTTGCGCCTCCGATGCAGTCCTCCCCAGCGGCTTGTCGACGACGAGCGCCACCCCCGCGTCGATGACGCGTTCGGCCTGCGCGGCGTGCAGGCCGGTCGGGGTGGCCAGGACCACGAGGTCGAGTCCATCCACCTCGAGCAGCGCGTCGAGGTCGGGCACGACGAGGGCATCGGGCAGCTCGGACCTGGCCTGTGCGACGCGCTCCGGGTTTGCGGTGGCCAGCGCGGCCACCCCGAGCCCCGCGCCCATGAGGGCCGGCACGTGGAACTGCCGACCGCCCACTCCGTAGCCGGCGAGCCCAACGCGAAGGGAACGGTCCTCGGGGAGCGAGCTCGGCGGCATACGGCCACCTTAGGGTGAGCGCGGCAGGGCACCCGGGAGACGCGGCGTACCCTGACCGCATGCGGTTCGTGCACCTGGGCCTCGACCCCGACTTCGTCGACTACGAGCACGCCTGGGAGATCCAGCGACAGACCCACGCCAAGGTCGTCGG
>DASUQN010000581.1:0-4684 GCA_036280515.1 Intrasporangium sp.
GGGCTCGATCTGCATCAAGCTGCCCATGCCACCCGGCACGTTGCCGACGCTCTGGCAGGACGACGAGCGCTACGTCTCGTCCTACCTCGCGGCCTACCCGGGTTACTACCTCACGGGGGACGGCGGCTACATCGACGAGGACGGCTACCTGTTCGTCATGGGCCGCACGGACGACGTCCTCAACGTCGCCGGCCACCGCCTGTCGACCGGCTCGATCGAGGCTGCGCTGGCCGGGCACGAGGCGGTTGCGGAGTGTGCCGTCATCGGCGTGCGTGACGAGCTCAAGGGCCAGGTGCCACGGGCGCTCGTCGTGCTCAAGGCGGGCATCGACGGCGAGGCCGAGGGCGAACGGATCCGCACGGAGCTCGTCGCGCGGGTCCGCGGTGAGGTGGGTGCGGTTGCCGCACTGCACCAGGTCGACATCGTCGCCGGTCTGCCGAAGACGCGGTCGGGCAAGATCCTGCGCAAGACGATGCGCGAGATCGCCGACGGTGGGAACCCGGCCGTGCCGGCGACGATCGAGGACGCAGGCGTGCTCGAGCGACTCGGTCCGGTGCTCCGCGGGAGCTGACTCGTCAGGTCGTCTGCGGGTCCGCGGTCCAGCCTGCCGGCTCGTGGACGCAGGTCGGGTCGGACGCGAGCACGTCGCCCGTCACGGCATACGCGTGGGACCTGCTCCCGCCGCACACGTCGCGGAACTCGCACACGCCGCACTTGCCGTGGAACTGCGCAGGGTCCCGCAGCGAGCGCAGCAGCGGGCTCGTGCGATAGAGCTCGCGGAACCCCGCGTCCGTGACGTTGCCGCACTGGTGGGGGAGGAAGCCACTGGGGTAGACCTCGCCCAGGTGGTCGATGAACGCGAAACCCCTGCCGGAGTTCACCTCGATCGGCGGCCTGGGGCGACGAGTTTGCGTATGCCGCTGGGCTCGCAGCCCGGCCACGGCGTCGGTGAGCTGCTGGTGGAATTGTCCCACGGCGGGTGCCCTGCTGGGGGTTCCCTCGGCGCGGGCTCGGGCGCGCTGGATGGCGACCCGGCGGTAGTGGGGGGCCTCGGTGGTCTTGATGGCCACGAGGTCCGAGACGTCGTGGAGCCAGTTGAGCACGTCCTCGACCTGCTGGGGATCGAGGGGCTGGAGCAGCTCCCCGCGCCCCGTCGGGACGAGGAAGAAGACGCTCCAGAGCGACGCGCCGAGGTCGATGACCATGCGCAGCAGGTCGGGCAGCTCGTGGACGTTGGCCCGGGTGACGGTGGAGTTGATCTGCAGCCGGAAGCCGGTGTCGCGGACCTCCTGGGCCGCCCGCAGCGTGGCGTCGAAGACACCCGGGACGCCCCGGAAGGCATCGTGGGTCGCCGCCTGGGCCCCGTCGAGGGAGAGGGAGAGTGCGCCGGCTCCGGCATCGTGCAGCTCGGTGAGGACCTCTCTGGTCAGCCGTGGCGTGACTGACGGGGACAGCGCCATGTGCAGGCCGAGGGAGGTGCCGTGACGCACCAGATCGGCCAGGTCGGGCCGCTCGAACGGGTCGCCGCCCGTGAGCACGACGATGGGATAGGGCTTGCCGAAGGCGGCGATGTCGTCGAGGAGAGCCCGGCCCTGCTCCGTCGTGAGCTCGTGCGGGTTGCGGCGGTGCTGCGCGTCGGCCCGGCAGTGGAGGCAGACGAGCGCGCAGGCCCGGGTCACCTCCCAGATGACGATCATCGGGCGTTCCTCGGGGGCGTGGCGCAGCCGGCGTACGGCGGTGCGTTCGGTGACGGCGGTCATGCGCCGACCTCCTGTCTCGTGGTGGTTCGAGTGAGCCCGGCCGATACGGCGGCGGCCGCCGCGTCGCCGGAGGCGATGCAGGAGGCGAGGCCGAGTCCCTCGTAGGCGGATCCGGCCAGGACGACACCGGGCAGCGCATGTGCGAGCTCCTCCCGGATCGTGGCGAGTCGCGCATGGTGGCCGACCCGCAGCTGGGGGAGACCATCGGACCAGCGCTGGACGTGAAGCACCTCGGTCGGCGCGTCGAGGCCGGTCACGGTGTGGAAATCGGCGAGCAGCTGCGTGACGAGCTCATCATCCGTCAGCTCGTCGAGGCGGTCGTCGCCGCTCCGCCCTGCCGACAACCGGACCAGGCACGAGTCGTCGTCGCTGAACTGGGGCCACTTGCGCGAGAGGTGCGTGGCCGCCTTGAGCAGCATTCCAGACGTCGAGGGCAGGAGCACTCCGGTGCCCCCGAAGGCCCGGAGGCCCTTCGTCGCGGACCGGTCGAAGCCGAGCACGACGGTCGCGACCTTGGCGACCTCGGCAGCATCGAGGAGGCCGGCCGCACGCGGGCTGGAGGACGCGACCAAGCGGGCAGCGGCCGACGCAGGGGTGGCAAGGACGACGGCATCGGCGTGCAGTTCCGCGACACCACCGCCGGCGTCCGCGAGCTCGAGGTCGTATCCCGTGGGTCCTGCCCACAGGCGCTGCACGCGAAGGCCGAGGCGCACGGTCACGGGGAGGCCGCCAAGGACGGCCTCGGTGAGGGTGCGCAGCCCGCCCGGCCACGAGCCGAACATCGGCAGCGCCGGGGTGGAGCCGGGATGGTGAGCAGCCGGCGCCTGCGCCTGCTTCCGGCGCATCAGCGACCTGCGCTGAGTCGCGGCCTCCACCAGGGCGGGGGCACAGGCGCGGAGGCTGAGGCGGTGTACGTCGCCGCCATGCAGGCTGCCCAGCAGGGGGTCGATGAACCGCTCCGTCACCTCGGTCCCGAACCGCGAGGAGACGAACGCGCCGACAGAGACGTCCTCGTCGGAGGTCAGCGCTGGGCGCATCCGCGCGATGATGGGCTCGAGGCCGGCTCGACCCAGGCCCCGCACCGACATGACTCCACTCGTCACCACCGGGCGCAACCGTGTCGGACCGGAGGGCGTGACCCCCGCGGGCAGGGCACGCAGCTCGCGGCCGGTCCACAGCCAGCTCTGTCCGGGACGGCTGCCGAGGACACCGTCGACGAGACCGAACTCCTCGACGAGGTGCCGCGCCGCAGGCGCCCCGAGGTGCACGGCCTCTGCGCCGACATCGACCCAGCGCGATCCCACACGCACGGTGTGGACCTGGCCACCCAGACGGCCCGCCTGCTCGACGACAGTGACGTCCTGACCAGCCAGCGCAAGGCGCCGTGCCGCGACCAGACCGGTCATCCCACCCCCGACGACGACGACATGATGGGGACGGAATGGCTCGGTCATCTCTTCACCCTGGGTCGGCAGCAAATACTACGGATGGTAGTACTCACCCGACCGTCGGCGTCAACCGAGGCAGCGGGCGGCTCAGCCGACCGGGTGCGAAAGGCAGGCCAGCACGTCGTCGAGCTCGTCGACGAGGTGCAGCGCCCCCGCCATCCGCCGTCCGGCGGCCAGCCGAAGCAGGGCGGGCCAGACCGGCACGATCTCCGTCCAGTGCCTGCGGCCGACGAGGACGAGCGGTGGGAGGGGTTCGTGGTCGGGGGCGTAGTACAGCGGCGTCACCGCCTGGAAGATCTCCTGAACCGTCCCCGCCGCACCGCTCAGCACGACGATCCCGCCATTGCTGCGCGCCAGGATGCCGTCCTCGCGGATCGCGTTGGAGAAGTACTTCGCCACGGCGTCACAGAAGACGTTTGGCGGTTCGTGGCCGTAGAACCACGTCGGGATCCCCAGGGAGCTGGCGGAGGGCCCGAGGGTGTCGGGAGGCAGGACCGGCTCGTCGCCCAGCAGGTCGTGACGCACCTCCATCGCCACCTGCGCCCATGGCGTGATGTCCGGTCGGAAGGACGGGATGGTCGCCAGGCGGGCGAGGGCGTCAGCCAGGGCCTGGCTGTCGGGGACGAAGGCTCCGAGGTTGGCTGCCTCCATCGCTCCCGGGCCACCACCGGTGAGGACGACGTGCCCGGCGGCGGCAAGACGCCGACCGAGCTCGGCCGCCTCTGCGTACTCCAGCGTGCCCCGCAGGAGCGCATGGCCACCCATCACGCCGACGACGGAGCGTCCTGCCACGAACTCGTCCAGCTCGTCAGTGACCGTGTCGTCGTGGATCGCTCGAATGAGGGTCGCGTAGGCGTCGGTGCTGATGCGCCCGTCGATCGACCAGGCGTAGGCGCGCGCATCCGGGGTCGCGGCGTAGCCGTTCTCGAGGCCGGCGTAGAGGTCCTCCGGGTAGTAGAGGCCGCGCCACGGGTCGACCGGAGCGACCACCTGCGGAAAGACGACGGCTCCGCCGCGGTGGAGGATCTCGGCCACGTCGGGAGGGACCATCCCGCCGAGCACCACGAGGCCCGTGAGGTCACCGTGCGCGCCGTGCGCGGCGAGGGGGACGGCGTAGTCAGTCAGGTCGAGGTTCTGGAGGCGCAGGCCGTGCAGGCTGCCCCCGTCCGCGAGGTGGTCATCCAGGGCGTCGAGGGACTCGATCTCCATGTCGCCATCGTGCCCGAAGCCGAACCGGCGACGTGGTGCGCACGGCCCACAACCGTGGCACGCTGCCGTCATGAAGAGCACGATGCAGGCGCCGCCCCTGCTCATCTCGTCCCTGCTGCGCCACGGGACGATGATCCACGGCGACAGCGCGGTCGTCACGTGGACGGCCGAGGGGCCGCGCCGACTGTCCTACCGCGAGGTGGGCCAGCACGCAACCCAGCTCGCCCATGCGCTTCGCAGCCTCGGGGTGACCGGGGACCAGCGGGT
>DASUQN010000582.1:0-4517 GCA_036280515.1 Intrasporangium sp.
CAGCGCCGATTCAGCCTCTCCGACGACGAGGTCACCGAGCTGGCCCGCCACGCCGTCAAGATCGAGGAGCACTACGGCCGGCCGATGGACATCGAGTGGGCCCGCGACGGCGTCGATGGCAGGCTCTACATCCTCCAGGCCCGCCCAGAGACGGTGAAGTCCCGCGCGAGCTCCTCGACCCTCCAGCGCTTCCGCATGAACGAGCGGGGCCCGGTCGTCGTCGAGGGCCGCGCGATCGGCCAGAAGGTCGGCGCCGGGGCGGTGCGCGTCCTCACCGACGTGGCCTCGATGCACGAGTTCCAGCCCGGGGAGGTGCTGGTCGCCGACATGACCGACCCCGACTGGGAGCCGATCATGAAGCGCGCCAGCGCCATCGTCACCAACCGCGGCGGGCGCACCTGCCACGCCGCGATCATCGCTCGCGAGCTCGGGATCCCCGCCGTCGTCGGAACGGGCGATGCGACCGCACAGCTGGGCGACGGTCAGGAGGTCACCGTGTCCGCCGCCGAGGGCGACACCGGCTTCGTCTACGACGGGCTGCGGGACTTCACTGTCACCGAGACGGCCCTCGCCGAGATGCCCGAGATCCCCGTCAAGATCATGATGAACGTCGGCACGCCCGAGCAGGCCTTCGAGTTCTCTCGCCTGCCGCACAAGGGAATCGGCCTCGCCCGTCTCGAGTTCATCATCAACCGCCAGATCGGGATCCACCCCCGCGCGCTGCTCGAGCTCGACGACCAGGAGCCCGAGCTGCGCAGCCAGATCACCGAGCTCATCGGCGCCTACGACAGTCCGCGCGACTTCTTCGTCACGCGGCTCGCGGAAGGGGTCTCCACGCTCGCGGCGGCTTTCGCGCCCGAGCCGGTCATCGTCCGCATGTCCGACTTCAAGTCGAACGAGTACGCGGGCCTCATCGGCGGCGAGCGCTACGAGCCGCACGAGGAGAACCCGATGATCGGCTACCGGGGTGCATCGCGCTACCTGTCGCCCGACTTCGCCGAGTGCTTCGCGATGGAGTGCGAGGCGATGAAGTTCGTCCGCGACGACATGGGCCTGACCAACGTCAAGATCATGATTCCCTTCGTGCGCACCGTTGCCGAGGCGCAGGGCGTGATCGACCTGCTCGGACAGCACGGCCTGCGTCGGGGCGAGAACGACCTGCAGGTCATCATGATGTGCGAGGTGCCGTCCAACGCCGTCGACGCGGACTCCTTCCTGGAGCACTTCGACGGATTCTCCATCGGCTCCAACGACATGACGCAGCTGACGCTCGGGCTCGACCGCGACTCGGCGCTCGTGGCCGGGTCGTTCGACGAGCGCGATCCCGCGGTCAAGAAGATGCTGAGCATGGCGATCCGGGCCTGCAAGGCGCAGGGCAAGTACGTCGGCATCTGCGGTCAGGGTCCGTCCGACCACGTGGACCTCGCCGAGTGGCTCCTCGACGAAGGGATCGAGTCGATGTCCCTCAACCCGGACACGGTCGTGGACACCTGGCTCCAGCTCGCCAAGCACTCTCGCTGAGCCACGCACCCAGGGGGACGGACGCGCGGTCCCAGCTCAGCGGCATACGGAATTGGCCGTATGCCGCTGGGCCGGCTCCCAAGGACGTGCTCGCTCACGCGTCGCGACGGAAGGTGAGCAGGTAGTCCCCGGTCAGGTCGTGGGGGAGCACGTCCCAGACGATGACCGTCTCGCCGAGGAAGGGCAGGACGCGGCCCACGGCCCGAGCGACGTCCCACGCCAAGGCGGTCGTGTGGCCGCCGTGCCGGATGTTGGCCACGTTGACGACGAGGTGCCCGCCGGGCCGAAGCAGGTCGCGCACCGTTCGAGCGAGCCGAGCGAGGTGCTCGAGGTAGGTGCGGTAGTCGCCGTCGAGGGTCTCGTACGCGGTCAACGGATTGTGCGGGTGTGCGTTGGCCGTCATGTAGGGCGGTGAGGTGAGGCACAGGTCGACGGGCTCCGTGACGAGCTGGTGCAGGCCGCGGGAATCTCCCTCGATGACGGTGGCCGCGGGTGCCCGGTCGCGGATCAGGGCCACGCGCTCAGGGAGCAGTTCGATGCCGATTGCCCTGCGGCCCAGACGGCTTGCCACGGCCAAGGTCGTCCCGTACCCGGCGAACGGGTCGAGCACGAGGTCACCCGGATCCGAGAGGAGCTCGATCACCGCGGCGGCGATGCGTTCCGGGAAGTGGACATCCTCTTCCGCCCCCGCAACCCGCTCAGCGGCGAGCTCGCCGGCCGTGGCGGTCAGGTATGGCGGCAGAGGCGAGCTCACCCCGCGAACTCACGGACCGGCATGCCGCTGATGCCCGGTGTCGCCCGGAACAGGGAGCCGGCCAGCGGGTCATCGCCCGGCTCCAGGTCCTCGCGCGAGGTCGTGATGAACAGCTCGCTGAGGTCCGAGCCGCCGAAGGTGCAGGCCGTGACCTTCCGCGCGGGCACCTGCACCACCTCGTCCAGCACGCCCCCGGGCGTGTACCGGTGGACGGCTCCTCCGTCGGCGATCGCCACCCACACGCCCCCCTCCGCGTCCACCGTCAAGCCGTCCGGCCAGCCCTGGTCGGGGATGGTCGCGAAGGTGCGTCGTCCCGTGAGTCCGGCGTCGGTGTCGTAGTCGAAGACCGCGATGGAGGAGGTGGCGGTGTCGTTGTAGTAGGCGAGTGCTCCGTCCGGGCTCCACTCGATCCCGTTGGAGATGGTGACGGACTCGAGGACGACGCTCACCGACCCGTCGGGGTCGAGCCGGTACAGCGACGCCGCACCCTCGGCCTTGTCATAGGCCATGGACCCGCAGTAGAACCGGCCGTCCGGGTCGCACCCGCCCTCGTTCATCCGCACGCGGTTGCTGGACCACAGCTCGTCCAGGTGGGTCACCGTCCCGTCCGGGTCCTCCAGCGCGAACCCACGCTCGACCCCGATGACCGCGCCGCCGCGCACTCGAGGCCTCACCGCGGCCGCGACGCTGCCGACATGACGGCGTTGGACCGCCCCGGAGGGATCCAACGACAGGATGTCGCCGGCCAGCATGTCGACCCAGCGCAGCCCGCCCCAGCTGCGCGACCAGACTGGCCCTTCACCGTGGTGGGCCACCGGGTCCGTCACCTGCTCAGCTCGCATCGGCTCGCCCTTCCCCGACGACGTTGGCGTGGTCACCGGTTTGTCGAACCCAGCCAAGTCCGAGGGTGGCCACGATGCAAGTCAGTGTGCCGCCGAGCGTCCACGACCTCACGGCATCGGTGCCTTCGGCGTCTTCGGGGCATGACACTCTCCACCACGACTGCGGTGATGCCGGAAGGCCAGGTTCCCGCGCCGGACGCAGCACCGACTCACGCCCACGACCTCGTCGATCCGGCGATCCTGTACTGGGGCACGCCTGTGGTCCTCGTCTCGACGCTCAACGAGGACGGCAGCGCCAACCTGGCTCCGATCTCGTCCGCCTTCTGGCTCGGTCACACGGCCACGCTGGGCTTCGGCCTGACCTCGCACTCCCTGGCCAACCTGCAGCGGACCGGCGAGTGTGTGCTCAACCTTCCGGGACCGGATCAGGTGTCGGCCGTCGATCGCCTCGCGCTCACGACCGGCGCGGATCCCGTTCCGCCGTGGAAGTCCGCGAACGGCTACGTCCACCAGCGCGACAAGTTCGCCCACGCCGGGGTGACTCCGGTGCGCGGACGCGTGGTGGCCGCGCCGCTGGTGGGCGAGTGCCCGGTGGCCATGGAGGCCACGCTCGAGGCCGTCCACCTGACCGACCACGCCGTCGTCCAGGTCACCGTGGAGCAGGTGCACGTTCACCCGTCGATCCGCATGGCCGGCAGCGACCGGCGTATCGACCCGGCCCGCTGGCGCCCGCTCATCATGAGCTTCCAGCGCTTCTTCACCCTGGGCCTCGAGGTGCATCCCTCACGCCTCGCCGGCATCGACGAGGAGGCCTATCGCTGACGAGGTCACCACGCCACCGCCTCGGGAACCAATCGACAGGAGTGTGGTGTCCCTCACGGTAAGGCTTCGCCTCCGGGCCACCACCAACGGATATGAGCGCCAGAACCGCCTTCGTCCTCTCCGGTGGGGGCAGCCTGGGCGCCGTACAGGTCGGGATGCTCCAGGCCTTGGCCGAGCAGGACATCCGACCGGATCTGCTCGTCGGTACCTCTGCAGGAGCGATGAACGCGGCCTGGGTCGCCGGCCACGGGATGTCGCCGGCGTCGCTCGATGCGCTGGCGGACGTCTGGCGTGCCATGCGGAGGGCCGAGGCGTTCCCCGTCGACCTGCGTCGGGTGCTTGGCGCCCTGCTCGGCCGGGACGTGGCGGTGTCATCTGCCGACCGGCTGGGCGAGCTCGTCCGACGACATGCCGGGTTCGACGACCTTGCCGACGCGAGCATCCCGGTGCATTTCGTCGCCACCGACCTGCTGAGCGGTCGTGACGTCCTGATCAGCGAGGGGTCGGTCGTCACGGGGGTCCTCGCCAGTGCCGCGATCCCGGGCGTCTTCCCTCCGGTCGAGCTCGGTGGCCAGCTG
>DASUQN010000583.1:0-3719 GCA_036280515.1 Intrasporangium sp.
CTGGCCGCAGCTCGAAGAGGCGAACTGCGTTGTCGTGCAGGATGGCCCGGTTCCACTCATCACCGAGCCCGAGGTCCAGCACCGAGTGCACCGCCTCCGTGTAGCTGTGCGGGATGTTGGGGAAGTCGCTGCCGAAGAGGATCCGGTCCCCGAAGTCGGGCAGGCGGGCGATCGTCTCCGGCGCCATCGGCATCATCTCGTCGATGAACGGGGTGAAGGACATCGTCGTGTCGAGGTGGACGCGGTCATGCTTCGCCGCGAGCTCGAGGAAGGCGTCGTACTCCGGCATGCCCATGTGGGCGATGATGAGCGGTAGCCGCGGGTGGCGGGCGAGGACCCGACGGATCGGCGCGGGACCGGTGAAGCGCCCCGGCGCGGGGCCGGAACCACAGTGGATCACGGTGGGGACACCGGCGTCGGACAGCACGCCCCAGACCGGGTCGAGGAGTGGGTCGGTGGGGTCGTAGTCGCCGACCTGGACATGCGCCTTGAAGACCCTCGCGCCACGATCCAGCGCGGCCTTGACGTAGTCAGACGCGCCGGCCTCCGGGTAGAAGGTTGCCGTGTGGAGGCACTCCGGCGTCCGCGCGGCGAAGTCGGCCGCCCACGCGTTGAGCCAGGCGGCCATGCCCGGCTTGTGCGGGTAGAGCATCGAGGTGAAGGCGAGCACCCCGAGGTCGCGCAGCCTCTGGACGCGCTCCTCCTCCGCGTGTCGGTACCGGATCGGCCAGTGCCGCCCAACCAGCGGGCCGGCCGAGTCGAAGTAGGCCCACACCTTCTCGAGGACGTTGCGCGGCATGAAGTGCGTATGGACGTCGACGATCCCCGGCAGGTGCAGCGCGGAGGCCACAGCGCGAACGGCCGTGGCCTCCGCGACCGGATCCATCGATGCGGTCCTCAACTGGAGAAGAAGAGCCCGGACAGGCCCCGCTTGCGATAGTGGTAGCCGCCTCGGTTGCCCCATTGCGGGCCGCCGTACTGCGCGGGCGGCGGGTGGGCGATGACCTGGCTCTCGAGCTGGTTGAGGTGCTCGAACTCGCCGAAGTCGAGGAACAGGCCCTTGCAGCTGTCGCACTGCTCGACATGCACGCCGTTGCGGTCGTAGGTGCGCATGGTGGCCTGGCACTTGGGGCAGACGAACGTCTGCGGCTGGTGCGCAGCGGCACCGGTGCGGTCCTGTCCCGGGAAGGGCGGTGGCTGTTGGCTCATGCCCTCATCCTCACATTCGCCGGCACGCCGCCAACAGGGCGTCGGCCGTGAGGTCGCTGTGGACGGGGCGGCTCAGCACGCGCACGGCCGCGATGTGGACCGCGCACCTCGCCGCCAGGTCGAGCGGTGGCCATGGGTCGCCGCTGCCGGGTACCGCGGGCCCTCCGGCGCCGCGGTAGCCGTCGAGGAACTCCGTCCACTCCCGGTCGTCGAGCAGGCCCGCGGCCCAGAACCCAGCGGGGCGCGCCAGGTCCCACGCCGGGTCACCGACGCCGACGTCGTCGAGGTCGAGGAGGCGCCAGTCGCCCTCCCAGCTGCCCACCTGACCGAGGTGAAAGTCGCCATGCACGACTGAGTTGCCCTGTTGCGCAGTCAATTCGGTCGTATGCCGCTGAGCTCGCTGCGCCCTCTCCGTGGCCTTGCGCACCTCCCGCAGCAGACGTTCGCCCAGCCGCACCAGCAGGTCACGGTCGGCCTCGTCGGGAAGGGCGCGGGCTCGCTCTACCGCGCGCCCCAACCGGTCGGACGCCACATGGGCCGGCAGGGTGGCGGGGACGGGCAGGCGGTGAAGCCGGGCCAGCAGTTTCCCGACCTCAGGCCAGGGGATCGAGTCCGCGACGCCGAGGACCCGGACCTCCGGCCAGGCCGTGACGAGGGAGCCGTCCGGTGCCGGCACGACCTCCGACGTCAGCGGCGGCACGAAGACGGTCGCAAGGGACGACTCGCACGCCGCCGTGACCCGCGCCGTGAGCGCGGTGCCTTCGGTGCGCTCGTGGTGCAGCTTGAGGACGGCGCCGCCGACGAACGCCAGCCGGGCACCCGAGGGCGTCGTGACCCAGCGGACCAGGGGAGCCCGCGTCGCTGCGGAGGCGAGCTCAGCGGCATACGTCCTCACCCACTCGTCCACAACAAGGACGGTACGGCGTTCGCGCGATGGCACCATGATTCGCAATGCCGACCAACGCCGTCTACCTCATCGTCGGGCTCTCCCTGCTCGTGGCCGCCGTGCTGCCCAATGTCCTGAGCCGGTACGCCGTCTCCGCCCCCATGGTGCTGCTCGCGTTGGGGATGGCCATCGGGCTGGCCCCGCTGCCGAGTGGCCTCTCCCTCGACCCGGTGGACGTCCGACCTCTGGTCCAACGGCTGACCGAGATCACGGTCCTCGTCGCCCTCATGGGCGTCGGACTGGCCCTCGACCGCCCGTTCTCCTTCCGGAGGCGGGGGACGTGGGGAGCGTGGTCCGCCACCTGGCGCCTGCTCGTCGTCGCCATGCCGGTGACCATCGCGGGGATGGCGCTCCTCGGTTGGGCGCTGGGCCTCGCTCCGGCCGCTGCCCTGCTGCTCGGAGCCCTGTTGTCGCCCACCGATCCGGTGCTCGCGGGTGACGTGCAGGTCGCCGGCCCGCGGGTGCTCGACGACGAGCGGGAGGAGGACGCGGAGGCGCCGGACGCCGAAAGCACCGAGAATGCCGAGAGTGCCGAGGAGATCGACGAGAAGGACGAGGTTCGCTTCGCCCTGACTTCCGAGGCGGGGCTCAACGACGGGCTGGCCTTCCCGTTCGTCTACGCCGCGATCTTCCTCGCGGTCGAGGGATCGGTATCGGGCTGGATCGTGCGGTGGGTCGCGTGGGAGCTCGTCGGAAAGGTCGCTCTCGGCGTGGCCGTCGGCATGCTCGTGGGATGGGGGTTGGCCCGGGTCGCCTTCCAGGCCCCAAAGCGCGCGTTGCGGCTCGCCGAGCAGGGCGAACCGCTCCTCGTCCTCGCGGCCCTCGTCCTGACCTACGGTGTGAGCGAGCTCGTGGGGGGCTACGGGTTCCTCGCGGTCTTCGCCTGCGGCATGACGCTGCGGGCGGCGGAGCGAGGCCACGAGTACCACCGCACGATGCACAGTCTGATCGCGAACCTCGAGCGGCTCCTCGTCCTGGTCGTGCTGCTCCTGCTCGGCACGGCCATGACGAAGGGGCTGCTCGGGCCGCTCGACTGGCGAGGTGTCCTCGTCGCCCTGGTGCTCGTCTTCGTCGTGCGACCGGTCGCCGGACTCCTCAGCCTCGGCCTGTGGCGCCGTCGCTCCGAGTATCCCGGCGGGATGACACGCACGGAGGCGTTGGCCACGGCCTTCTTCGGCGTGCGGGGCGTCGGCTCGCTCTACTACCTGGCGTACGCCGCGGGGCTGTACGCCTTTCCCGAGGAGCGCTGGCTGTGGGCGGTCGCTGCGGTGTCCATCACCGTGTCGGTCCTCGTCCACGGGACCCTTGCCACTCCGGTGATGCGGCACCTCGAGCGCAGGCGGCAGCGGCTCACAACCTGAATCGGTCCCACATCGCGCGGATTGGGGTATGTCTGGTCCATGGACGTTGCGACGAGCCTGGTGCTCGGGCCGATGCTCCGCTATGCGGACGAGACGAGCGCGACCGTCTGGGTGGAGACGGCGAGCAGCTCGACGGTGACGGTCACCTGTGCTGGGCGCAGTTGGGAGGCGCCGACATTCCTGGTCGAGGGCCACCACTACGC
>DASUQN010000584.1:0-3015 GCA_036280515.1 Intrasporangium sp.
AGCCGCACGACGAGCCGCCCGTCCTCGTGGTTCGCGGGCAGGCCCATGAGATAGCCGGCGAGGCGTGCCTCGACGTCGGCCGAGGTGAGGTCCGCGATGAGCCGCTCGGCTGCGTCGAGGCGGCTGGTGACCGCGTGCAGCATCCGCACCGCGATGTCGGGGTACTGTGCCACGAGGCCGCCGAGGTCGGAGTGGTCGAAGCTGCACAGCTCGACGTCGCTCAGCGCCGTGGCCCAGTCGTCCGGCCGGGATCCGGTCACGAAGGCCGTCTCGCCGATGAAGTCGCCGGGCTCCAGGACGCGGAGGAGCTGCTCGTGGCCGTTGGGAGCGAGGTGGCTGATCTTGACCCGACCCTGGTGGACGACGAGCAGGTGCGAGACGTCGTCGCCGGGGCGATGGATCGCCTCACCCCTCTTGCGGCGGATCGGCCTGGCGTGCGTGGCGACCTCGTCCTGCTCCTCGGGCGAGAGCCCCTTGAAGAGCGGCACGATCGCCACGCACGACGTTCCAGGCCGATGACTCACAGTGCGGGCTCCTTCTCCTCGATGCGGCCGATCGGCGCGTCGGCGGCTCCAACCGGCGGGTCAGCCTCGGCCCTCGAGCGCGGCCCGTCGAGCCGGACCAGCCGCAGGGCGTTGAGGATGACGAGCAGGACGCTGATCTCGTGCACCAGCATGCCACCGGCGAGCTGGATGAGCTGGAGCAGGACCGCGGCGACGAGCAGGAACACGGTGCCCAGTGCCAGGGCGGTGTTCTGCTTCATGACCCGCAACGTGGCGCGGGCCACCCGCCGGGCATGGGCGAGCTGGTCGAGGCGGTCGGTCATGATGACCACGTCGGCGGTCTCCATGGAGACGTCCGTGCCAGCGCCACCCATGGCCACTCCGACGTCCGCCGTCGCGAGCGCGGGTGCGTCGTTGACCCCGTCGCCGACCATGACCACGCGTCCGCCCTGGGCCTTGAAGTCACCGACGATGCCTGCCTTGTCGGCGGGGAGGAGCCCCGCGTGCACCTCATCGATGCCGAGCCGTCCCGCCACGAGGCGAGCCGTGTGCTCGTTGTCCCCGGTGAGCATCGCGATGTGTCGTATGCCGCCCTCCCGTAGCTGGGCGATCGCGCTCGCTGCCTCGTCGCGCACCTCGTCGGCGATGCCGATGAGGCCGGCGTGGCGCCCGTCCACGGCGACGTGGACGACCGTGGCGCCCTGCCGCTCGAGCTGCGTCGCCTGCTCCAGCGCGTGCGCCCTGGTGGCGACCCCGCGCTCGGTGAGCAGCCCGGCACGTCCCGCCATGACGACGTGGCCGTCGACGCGGGCCTGAAGACCCAGCCCCGGGACCACCTCGACGTGCGAGAGGTCCGAGCTCAGCGGCATACGGCGTGACTTGGCCTCGGCGACGATGGCCCGGCCGAGGTGGTGCTCCGACGTCGACTCCAGCGAGGCCGTGAGGCCGAGCAGCTCCTGCTCTGGGAGGTCACCGATGGTGTGGACGGAGGTGACGACCGGCCGGCCCACCGTCAGCGTGCCGGTCTTGTCGAGCACGAGGGTGTCGACCGAGGCGAGGTCCTCGAGCGCCTCGCCGTCCTTGACGAGGACACCGTGCCTGGCGATGTTGCCCAGGCCAGCGACCGCCGCAACCGGGACGGAGATGACGAGGGCACCGGGGCAGGCGATGACCAGGAAGGTCAACGCGAAGGCGAGGTCCCGTGTCCAGGCGAGGACGATGACCGCGATGATGACGATGACGGGCGTGTAGAACTGGGCGAAGCGCTCGAGGAAGCGCTGACGTCGGGTCCGCGACTCCTGGGCCTCCTCGACCAGCTCGATGATCCGGGCGAAGGTCGTGTCGTCGCCGACGTGGTCGGCCTCGACCTCGAGGTAGCCGGCCTCGGCGACGGTGCCGGCGAAGACGCGGTCCCCGGGCTGCTTGCGCACCGGCACGGACTCGCCGGTGATGGAGGCCTCGGTGACCGACGCCGTGCCGGACGCGACGATGCCGTCGACGGCGATGCGTTCGCCGCTCGTGACGATGACCGTCTCGCCGACCCCGACGTCATCGGCGTCGACCGTGACGCGCTCGCCGTCGCGGACGACGGTGGCACGCGCCGGGGCGAGGTCGACGAGCTCGCGCAGGGACGCACGGGTGCGCTCGAGGCTGCGCGCCTCGAGCCACGCGCCGAAGAGGAAGAGGAACGAGACGACGGCGGACTCGACGTACTCACCGATGACGAGCGCACCGATCACCGCGATCGTGACGAGAAGGTCGATGCTGAAGGCCTTGGCGCGCAAGGCCGCCCACGCACGGACCGCGATGGGGAAGCCGGCGAGGACGCTGGCCACGATGAGGGCCACGTCTCGCCAGACCGTCCCTACGGGGGCGGCGAACTGCGCCGCCCCCGACGCCAGGAGGAGGAGCACGCCCGCGACGAGCGCGATGCGGCTCCTCGTCCGCTGGGTGATGGTCAGGGCCATGTCAGGCCACCTTGGTGGCCAGGACCGGGTAGCCGAGACCCGTCACGACCTCGGCGAGCTCCGTGGCGGACACGGTGTCCTCGTCAAAGGTGACCTTGACCTTGTTGGAGTTGAACAGGACCGACGCGTCCTCGACACCGGGGGTGCGCTCGAGGGCGCCCTCGATCTTCTTGATGCAGCTGGGGCAGGTGAACGGCTCGGTGGTGAGGCGGGCGGTACGCATGGCGGACTCCTTCGTGTCGAGTGGTGAGGGTTGCCCGGAGGTGCCCCGGACACCCTCACTTCATCGCGAAAGAGCCGCGCGCGCCTTGACGCAGGTCAAGCCGCAGGATTGCTGCCTCTCCCTACTCGTCGGAGGGTTCCGCCACCAGCGTCGAGGCCCAGTCGGGGACGTACTTCGAGACCGCGATGGGCGGGCGCCGGTAACCCGTGCTCGGCAGGCGCCTGGGCAGCTCGACCTCGGGACGCTCGTCAGGCTGGCTGTCGTAGGGAAGCGACGAGAGCAGGTGGTGAATCATGTTCAGCCGGGCCTGCTTCTTCGAGTC
>DASUQN010000585.1:0-5928 GCA_036280515.1 Intrasporangium sp.
GTCGGGACCGGCGCGGCTCACGAGATCATCGACGTCCCGCCGAACCCGTTCCTCGCGACGGTCGGCCTGCGGGTCGAGCCCGCGGCCCCGGGCGCCGGCGTGGAGTTCCGTCTCGAGGTGGAGCTCGGGTCCATGCCTCCGGCGTTCTTCCGCGCCGTGGAGGACACCGTCCACGCGGTCCTCGGCGAGGGACTGCACGGCTGGCCGATCCCCGATTGCGCCGTCACCATGACGCATTCGGGCTATTGGCCGCGGCAGAGCGCCATGCATGCGGCCTTCGACAAGTCGATGTCGAGCACGGCGGGCGACTTCCGCGACCTCACGCCTCTCGTGCTCAGGGCCGCCCTGCGCCGGGCGGGCACGCGCGTCGAGGAGCCGTTCCACCGGTTCGACTTCGACCTGCCGTCGGCGGTCCTCGGACCCGCCCTGACCCTCCTCGCCCACAACCGGGCGGTTCCGCACGAGACGGTCGTGCGCGGCGAGGCAGCCCATCTGAGTGGCGTCGTCCCGGCCGCGCGAGTGCACGCCCTGCAGCAGCGCGTGCCGGCTCTGACCGGTGGCGAGGGCGATCTGGTCTGCAGCTTTGCGGGCTACCAGCCAGTGACCGGCGAGGTGCCGGAGCGGTCCCGGACTCAGGCCGTGTCGTCGCTGGCGGCCCGAAGTGCCTCGAGGACGCGACGGTCGATGCCACCGGGAGCGAGGCGCGACTCGTAGTTGACCTCGCCCGCCCACGCCACGAGGGCCGCCTCCACGCCGCTGCCATCGACCGGGTGCCCGAGCCGCCCGAGGCGCTCAGCCACCTCGTCGGCGAGGGCGCCCTCGAGCGGCTGGACATCCTCGGGCCGCCCGAAGTACAGCTCCCACTCGTCCAGCAGCCGGCCGAGCTCGCGGACGGGATCGGCGTGGTCGTCGACCCGCAGGTCCGCGGCAACCCCACTGTGGTCGTAGCCCGCGCCCGGCTCGACCGCGTAGACGGCAGCGCTCTGGCGCCCGCGCGAGTCGCCACCTGCGGCATCGCCGGCCACCAGCGCTGCGAGCAGCCGCTGGGGGAACGTGGCGCCCGCTGAGTCCAGCCACGCCCGCTCCATCGCCTCGACGACCTCGGGCCCGACGAGGATGTTTCCCTGGATCGCGAAGGCCGACGCGCCGTCGTCGGCGACTCGAGCCATGCCCCCGCACCACGGCAGGCACTCGTCGCCGGTGAAGGTCGCCGCGGACTCGCGCCCGACGACGCCGACCTGCCGCGTTGCGCTCCCCGGGTCGGTGGCCGTGGCGGAGGACAGCGCGGAGTCCGCCGACTCCCCCACCTCGAGACGGCTGAGCAGCTCGGGCACGTAGGCCACCCGGGCCCACGACTGCGTGGCGACCGCCCCGACGCCCTCCCGCGCTCCCGGGACGACCGCGCCGACGGCCAGGAACTTGCTCGCGACGGCCACGCCGTACGCCTCGCCCTCGCGGGCCACGATGGAGAAGGTCATGGGCACATCCTGCCGCTGGACCCGGGGAGCGAGCTCCGCGGCATACGGCTGGATGACGCCGTCAGGCGTACACGTGCGCAGCGAGCGTGCCGACGCAACGGAGGTTGCGGTACTGCTCCGCGTAGTCGAGGCCGTAGCCGACGACGAACTCGTTGGGGATGTCGAAGCCGACGTACTTGACCGGGATGTCGACCTTGACCACGTCGGGCTTGCGCAGCAGCGTGCAGATCTCCACGGAGGCCGGCTTGCGCGACTCGAGGTTCGCCTTGATCCAGGACAGCGTCAGGCCGGAGTCGATGATGTCCTCGACGATGAGGACGTCCTTCCCGGTGATGTCGGCGTCGAGGTCCTTGAGGATGCGCACGACCCCGGAGCTCTTGGTGCCCGAGCCATAGGACGACACCGCCATCCAGTCCATCGGCGCGGTGCCGGGCAGGGCACGCATGAGGTCGGCCATGACGACGACGGCGCCCTTGAGGACCCCGACGAGCAGCAGGTCCTTGCCCTCGTAGTCCCTCCAGATGTCGATGGCGAGCTCCGCGAGACGGCTCTGGATCTGCTCCTCGGTGAACAGGACCTTGGCCAGGTCATCTCCCATGTGCTCGTGGTCCACGACGGCTCCTTGGTGCGTGATGACGGTGGCGTTCGGGCTCTATTCAACCCCACCGAGGGCAGCCGGTCAGTGGGTGTCGGCCGTCTCGCGAATCGGGCTGAAGCGGATGCTGGCACCGGTGCGGGCGACGGCGATCCCCCCGGGCACGTGCAGCGGGCCCTGACCGTGCCAGGAGGTGAGCAACGCGTCGAGGGACTCCACATGGGCCGCGGTGACGTCCGAGATGGGGGCCCCGGCCTCGGCCGCGAGGATGCGCCACACGCGGGTGCGGATCGCCCGCGGGAGCGCGGCGAGCGCCTCGAGGTCCACTCCAGGATCGCCGGTCGCCGAAGGGAGGTCGGCGCGGGCCCGGACCGCAAGGCTCTCGAGGTAGTCCGCGTCCTCACGCAGCAGGTCGGCCGAGCGGGCCAGCGCCGCCGCGAAGCCCGGCCCCAGGTCGCCCTCCAGCGCCTCCAGGAGACGACGCGCGCGGACCCGGCGGAACGATGGATCGGCGTTGTGGGGGTCGTGCCAGGGCTCGAGCCCGAGCGCCTGGCAGGCAGCGAGCGTCGTCGCGCGGGGCAGGGCGAGCAAGGGCCGGACGAAGCGTCCCCGCCGCACCGGCATGCCGCTCAGGGACCTGGCGCCGGACCCGCGCGACAGGCCGAGCAGCACCTGCTCGGCCTGGTCGTCGCGCGTGTGACCGAGCAGGACGAGGCTGGCGTCGTGCCGGTCGGCCACGGCTTCGATCACCTTGTAACGCGCTGAGCGCGCGTCGGCCTCGAGGCCTGAGCCGGTGAGCCGGACCTCCGCCTGCGCGACGTCGACGGGGTCCAATGCCAGCTCGCTGCAGATCCGGCCGGCCTGCTCGGCCACGTCTGAGGAGCCCTGCTGAAGCCCGTGGTCGACGACGACGGCCCCCGCCCGCAGGCCCGCGCGTGGCGCCTCGAACGCGAGAGCCGCCGCGAGCGCGAGCGAGTCGGGGCCACCGGAGCAGGCCACCAGGACCAGACCGCCCCTGGGAACGTCGGCGAACTGCTCACGCACGGCGAGGCGGGTCGCTGCGACCGCTGGGTCGGGTCCAGTCATCTTGAGGGGTGCTCCTGTTCAGCCGTGGACCCGGCGCACCCAGGCGCTGGGATCGAGGATCTCGGTGGGCTTGGGCAGGGTATCGGGCGACGACCACACCGCGTTGAAGCCGTCCCGGCCGAGCTCGTCGGTGACCGCGCGGACGAAGACGGCGCCGTCCCGGTACTGCCGCATCTTGGCCTCGATGCCGAGCAGCTTGCGCAGCAGCCGGTCGGCGCCGACCGCCTTGCTGCGTCGCGCGTTGAACTTGCGACGGATCTCGTCGACCGTCGGGATGATGCTCGGGCCCACGTCGTCCATGACGACATCGGCGTGACCCTCGAGGAGGGACATGACCGCGGTGAGCTCGGCGATCCGGGTCTTCTGCTCGGGGGTCGCGAAGAGCTGCCCGAGTCCCTCGCCGGACGACATGACGTCCGGCAGGTTGCGGGCCAGCTGCTCGAGGCGCTTGCCGATCTCCTCCGGCGTGGGGGCGAGGTCGACGGCGAGCGACTGGGACCTGGCGATGAGGTGCTCACGCAGCCACGGCACGGCGGTGAACTGGACCCGGTGCGTCTCCTCGTGCATGGCGACCCAACGCCGGAAGTCCCTGGGACTCACCTCGAGCTTGCGCTCGACCTCGACGACGTTGGGGGCGACGAGGAGCAGCTGCGGTGTGCCACCCGGGGCGAGGTCGTACTGGCCGAGGATCTTGCTCGAGAGGTAGGCGAGCAGGCCGCCCATCTCCGCGCCGGTGACCTTGCCGCCGATCGCCAGGGCGGTCGGGCTCTCCGGGACCTTGCGCTTGGCGACGAGCTTGTCGATGACGGGGTCGATCATGGCCTTGAAGGAGTCGACGTTGGCGCCGATCCAGCCCGCACGGTCGACGACGAGTGGTGGCGGCGCCCCCTCCGGCGCACGCAGGCGACTCGTCTCGGCGACCGGCTCCTCGGCCTCGGCCGCGGCCTCGCGCAGGTCCGCGACGATCTCGGCCGCCTCGTCGCTCGTGACCTGCGGTCCCGCCTTGACGACCGTGCGTCCCGTCCACTTGGCGAACTCGTAGTCGATGTATGCCGCTGAGCTCGCACCCGGTCGCACGCTGATTTCACGGGGTTGCCGGGTTGTCAGGCCGTCCGGTGCGGCATCGGGATCATGCGCGGAGTCGTGCCCGGAATCGTGCTCGGAATCGTGCGCGGAGTCGGTCATGCCTGCCCTTTCAGCGGTGATGGGGCCCACTGCCTCCCCCAACGCGGTTTCTGTCCGGAACGTTCCCGCACGGCGCGGGTCACCCCTGCGCCGAGGTCCTGGTGTCGAAGACCAGCTCGACGACTTGGGCGTCGTGGGTCTGGGCGCTGACCAGGCGCATGCGGTGAGCGGGACGGCCGGGAGGGAACACCCCGACCCCCTTCCCGAGCGCGATGGGAAGCACGATCAGCCGCACCTCGTCGACCTCATCCGCAGCCAGGAAGGACTTGCCGAGGCGCAGGCTTCCCCAGAGGACGACGTCTCGCGTCGACTCCCGCTTGATGTGACGGATCGCCTCGACCGCGTCCCCCGACTCGAGGACGGCCGGCTCGTCGTCACCCCACGGCGCCGCCTCGAGCGTCGAGGAGAACACATGCCGGCGCAACGCGTTGAGGACGGGCGCGATGATGTCCTGCTCGGCCGTTGCCTGTGGCCAGTAGTCGGCGAACAGTCGGTACGTGTTCGCCCCGAGGACCATGGCCTCGATCCGGTCGAGCCAGGCGAGCTGGCTGGCGTTGAACTCGTCCAGTGAACCTTCGAGCTGCTCGAAGATCGTGAAGTCGCCGTTCGCATCGGCGGCGAAGCCGTCCGCCGAGACGAAGTCCTGGATGATGAGCCGTCCCATGGGTGGCACCGTCGCACTCGATCGGCAACTCCGCAAAGGGAATTTCCTAGCGACACCCGCAGGCGGCGATGGCGGCCACGAAGCGGTCCAGGGCCGCGCGGGCCTCGAGCGTCGGGGCACCCGCGACCAGGCCCGCATAGACGAGCAGCCTGCCGTCGTCGTCGACGACGGAGCCGGCGAGCGCGTTCGCGCCGGTGAGGGTGCCCGTCTTCGCGCGGGCCCGCCCAGCGGCGTCCGCGGTGCTGTCGATGGCGAACCGGTCGCCCAGGGTGCCAGTCAGGCCGGCGATGGGCATGCCCTCCAGGGCAGTGCGCAACACGGGGTGCTGGCCGTCGTAGCCGAGGACGAGGACGTCGGTGAGGAGCTCGGCCGTGACGCGGTTCTCCCTGGAGAGACCGCTCGCGTCGGACAGGGTCACGCCTTGCGTGTCGATCCCCAGCGCCGCGACCTGCTCCACGACCCAGGCGCCGACGTCCGTGAAGCCGGTGGCCGACCCGTCGCGGAAGGCGGCCTGGCGGGCAAGGACCTCCGTCAGCGTGTTGTCCGAGTCGGTGAGCGCGAGGGCCAGCTGGTCGCGGACCGGAGCCGACTCGACCGAACCGAGCACCCGCTGCGACGGGGCCGCCGTACCCATGGCGGTCGTGGCGACCGAGATGCCACGCTCCTCGAGGAGCGCCGCGAAGGCGTCGAGAGTCGAGGCGACCGGGTCGTTCGGCGCAGGATCGTTCTCGTGCGCCCGCTCCGTGCTCAGGCCGAGCATCGTCACGGCGCCGACGATCCCGAGGCGGTGGAAGTCGGCGCCCCACGTCGGGGCATGAGTCGGGCCGGGTGCGTAGGACGCGTCGAGCGACAGGGTGACCTCGTCGATCCCGGATTCCTCGAGGGCCTTGACGACCTGGTTCGCGAGGTCGGCCAGCCCG
>DASUQN010000586.1:0-8209 GCA_036280515.1 Intrasporangium sp.
GCGCAGGGTGGTCGTCTTGCCACAGCCGGACGGTCCGACGAGCACGGTGATCCGCCCCGTCGGCGCCTCGAGCGTCAGGTTGTCGACGGCGGTCGTCGCCCCGGCGGTGCCCGCGCCGTAGGTCTTGGTCACGCTGTCGAAGCGGATCATGCAGACAAACGTACCCAGCCCTTCGGACAAGGCGACCGAATAAGCCCTCCAACCAATCGATGGAACAGCTTTCGGGTCTCTCTCCCGATCGAGTGAACGGATTTCGGGGAGCTGCAGTTCGAAAGCCGTTCATTCGCGGGCGGGCGGGGACGACGGCGGGTCAGATGTCGATGACCCCGCCACCGCCGTGCACGGTGCGCGCCACCACGGCGCCGATCGGTCCGGACCGGGGCTCCGGGCTGCCGCCGAGCTCACGCGCGAAGCTGGCCGCGACGATGTCGACGACGAGCGCCGTCCAGAGCCCCGCCCGGACCAGCATGGCGTGGTCGCCGCGGGCCACGCGGATGAGCGTCGCGTCCCGCCCTGCGGCGAGCATCGAGTCAACCGTGCGGCGCGAGGCCGACAGCGGCGTGATGACGTCGCGGTCGCCGTGGATGAGAACGGTCTTCTGGCCGTCCCGCGGGGCAGGGTCACCCCGCTCGATCCACGGCGCGAGCCCGAGGACCAGTCGCACGCCGTCATCGTCCGACACCGACAAGGCGGTGCGCCCGCCCATCGAGTGGCCGACGAGACCGACGGGGACGCCCGGGTAGACAGCCCGTACCTTCTCGAGCGCCCATCGCGCGTCCTCGACCGGCGACGCCTCGAGCCCGTTCCACCCGCGGTAGCGGAAGCGCAGCCGCGCGACGGCCAGCGGCCCCGGCACCTTGCGGAGCGCCCGGGCGAACGGCACCAGCCGCGCGACGTTGCGCGACCACGGGTGGTTGGGATCGCGCCCCTCAACCGCTCCCCCGTGCATGACGAGCACCACCGCCCCAGCCCGCGCGGGCCGGGCATCCCACGTCAAGGAGGCGAGCGGCATACGGCTGACGTTCACACCTGGGTGCGCTGGAAGTTCTGCCATGAACGGGACGCAGTCGGGCCGCGCTGACCCTGGTAGTGAGATCCGTATTTACCGCTGCCATAAGGGTTTTCGGCGGGCGAACTGAGGCGGAAGAAGCACAGCTGCCCGATCTTCATCCCCGGGTAGAGCATGATCGGCAGGGTCGCGACGTTGGACAGCTCCAGCGTCACGTGCCCCGAGAAGCCCGGATCGACGAAGCCCGCGGTCGCGTGCGTCAGCAGCCCGAGCCGCCCCAAGGACGACTTGCCCTCGACCCGCGCCGCGAGGTCGTCCGGCAGCGTGACGGTTTCGAGGGTCGATCCGAGCACGAACTCCCCCGGGTGCAGCACGAAACGCTCCTCGCCCGCGCCCACCTCGACCAGGCGCGTCAGTTCGGGCTGCTCGGCTGCGGGGTCGATGTAGGGGTACTTGTGGTTGTCGAAGAGCCGGAAGAACTTGTCGAGCCGCACGTCGATGCTCGACGGCTGCACCATGGCCGGGTCCCACGGGTCGAGCACGACCCGTCCACCGTCAACCTCGGCCCTGATGTCCTTGTCAGAGAGCAGCACGTAGGGAGGCTACCGCGCTCGCTCCCGCTCGCCGGTGATGATGCCGTATGCCGCTGAGCTGGCTTCCGGCCCTTCCCGCGGTCATCAGCGGGGCCTAGTTTGAGGGCCATGACGTCACAGGGGATCGGCGGGGACGGCGAGGTCCGCGCCTTCATGCAGCAGTTCCAGGGCCTGCTCCAGCGCATGGCCGTCGAGCTCGGGCCGGAGGACGGGGATGGCGAACCGCTCGTGCAGGTCCTGACGGACCACCTCGGCGTGGCGGCCGAGCAGCTCGCAGTCGTCACCGAGGAGATCGCGGCACATCGGCTCGTCGACGCCGACATCGCGCTCGAAGAGGTGGCTGCGCCCGATGCCGAGGCGCGGCTCGTCGGGATCGGCGGCGGCGACATGCGCCACCACTTCACGCTCGGCGACCTGCTGCAGACCGGTCGATTCGGGCCGGGTCGCGTCCCGGTCGGGCAGGTCGACTACCTGCGGCTGGACACCGGTCCGCGACCCGAGGACACGCGCCAGGTCGTCACCGCGGGGGTCCGGCTGTTCCATCACGACGGGGTCCCGGTCGCCGTGCGCGTGATGGGTCGGAATCCCCACGTCGGGCGTGAGCAGGCCATCCTCGAGGTGCTGGCGCCCGAACGGGACGCGGCCGAGGCCCTTGTCGCCCGACTACGCGAGGTGATGGACGAGCGGAGCGTCATGCGCGGCCAGGTCATCACCCTCGCCTCGGATCCCTACGGTCCCGGTCTGGCCGGAGCGACCTTCATCGAGCGCCCAGCGCTGACCGCCGACGATGTCGTCCTCCCCGCGGGAGAACTCGACCGGATCGAGCACCACGTCGTCGGGATCGGGCGGCACCGCGACCGCCTCCGCGAGCATGGGCAGCACCTCAAGCGCGGGATCCTGCTCTACGGGCCGCCGGGGACCGGCAAGACGCACACGGTCCGCTATCTGCTCAGCGCGACTCCCGGTACGACCGCGGTGCTGCTCAGCGGCGGCGCGCTGCAGCACATCCATGCCGCGGCGAAGATCGCGCGGGCGCACCAGCCCGCGATCGTCGTGCTCGAGGACGTCGACCTCGTCGCGGAGGACCGGTCCCTCACGATGGGGCCGCAGCCGCTGCTCTTCGAGGTGCTCGACGCACTTGACGGACTCGACGCGGATGCCGATGTGGCGTTCCTGCTGACGACGAACCGCATCGAGGACCTTGAGGTGGCCCTGGCCCAACGACCCGGTCGCGTCGACCTCGCCGCGCAGATCCCGCTGCCGGATCTCGACGGCCGCCGCGCGCTGTTGCAGCTGTATGGCGGACACCTCTTCGAGGACGCGGCGCTGTCCGCTGCTGCGGAGCGGGCCGAGGGCACGACGGCCAGCTTCGCGAAGGAGCTCGTCCGGCGAGCCGTGCTGGCCGCTGCCCTCGAGGAGACGGCGGCGGCCGACCGGCACCTGGCTTCGGCGCTTGACGAGCTGCTCTCCGACTCCGAGCTCCTGACCCGGAGCCTGCTCGGCGTGCAAGGCTTTGGGGGCGAGGGCGGTGAGGGTGATGCCCACCCGGAGGAGATGGGCGAAGGCGGCTTCCCCGGGCCGGGCGCCGGACCCTTTGCTGGCCCGATGCCCGGCGTCTACCGGGGCCGGGGGCCGGGGTGGTTCGCCTACCGCCCGCGCCCCTGAGGCAGCCAGAGCCATCGCAGTCCGGATGGCCGTGGCTCTGAGCTATCCCGATGGCGAGTACTGGCTCACGGTGAAGACAGCGCCCTGTGGATCGCGAAGCTGCGCGTCACGGGTCCATTCGGTGTCCGTGCTGGACACCACACTCGCGCCGAGTCGTTCAGCGCTGGCGGCCGCGTCGTCGCGATCGGCGACTGTGAAGGTCACGTGCCAGTGCGGATGGTCCTCCTGCGCCACAACCAACCATCCGAATGCGTCGGCGAAGCCAGGCGGCGCGGTGTCGCCCGACTGCCTCTCGCGAATCCCCGGGTCAGAAGTGGCGGCCAGATGGTCGCCATAGCCGGGCTGGCGGATCATGGTCGCGAACCCGAGATCGTCGAAGACCCAGCCGAATACGCCGCCATAGAAGCCCACGGCCGCTGACGGATCCGCGGTGAGCAGGTCGCTGAAGTTCCACGCCCCGGGAGTGTTGGCCACCTGCGCGCCCTGCCGGCCACGAGCTTGCCACAAGCGGAATGCGACTCCCTCCGGGTCGACACACGATGCAGTGACGGCGGCGTCGACGAGATCCACCGGAGACTTTGTGATGCGGCCTCCTGCCTGCACGACGCGGTCGACCGCCTGCGTGATGTCCCGGACGGAGATGTAGGTGCTCCAGGCGGCGCCGCCTCCGCCTGGATCTTGGCGGCGTTGAGCGAGGCCGGCTGCATCCTGGCCGTCGCGTTGCGCGATGAGGTACCGGCCCTCGACTGCGGCCTCGACGAAGGTCCAGCCGAACAGGACGCCGTAGAACCCGGTCCCCTCGTCGACGTCGTCTGCCTCCAGATCGACCCAACACGTCACGCCTTCGGGATAGGTCCGCCGCATCGTCAGCGCCTCCTTCGATTTCCCTCCTCACTGTAGGACGGTGCGACGACATCCCTTTTGATCGAGCGTGCAGCGAGCGTCAGGTGGGCGGGGTGGCGATGTCGTGTAGCCGTACGAAGAGGTAAGGGACGACGACGAGCCCGAGCAGGAGGACAGCGGTGCCGCTGCGGCTGCGCTCGGCCCATGACCAGCCCCACGCGAGCGGCAGGACGGCCAGGGACGCGACCAGGTAGCCGAGGTAGGTCAGGACAGGAATGTCGGGCCGGTCACCGGTCAGCCAGCGGATGCCGAGGACGAGGTTGCCGACGAGGCCGAGCTCGATGAGCCCCAGGATCGCGATGATCGGCTTGTTGGCGGGGCGATCCCGCATGACTTGGACCAGGACGAGCAGCGCCGCGACGCCACACAGCACCGAGATGGCGATCTGGAGCTGGGTCACGGACGTATGGAGCCGTGGTGGTCACCCCACCAGACGCCGACGTAGTGGTGGCCCTCGGGGATCGCCGGTGCGTCGATGAGCCAGTCGAGGTTCGAGGCCGGACCGCCGCTCGGGTCGACCTCGGCCTCCAGGAGCAGCGCGTCGACCTCGTCCGGCATGAGCGTGGTGATGACGGCGGCGCCGCTCGCGTAGGGCCACTCGCCCTCGGGGTAGACGTCGAACTCGAGCTGCTCGAGCTCGACGCGCACCTCGTCGACGTCGGGGTGGTCGCGCAGGGCCAGGAGCACGCGGCGGACGTCGCCGAGCAGCAGGTCCTCGGAGCGGTTCGGGGCGATGCACCACTCGCAGTCGTTGCCGTCGAAGAACTGCTCGAGCGTGACGGCGACCTGTGCGCAGGTGCCACCTCTCCCCCGGACATGCTCGATGAGGGCGGCCCGTTTGGCGAGATCCATGCTGGTCGAGGGTCCTTCGGTGGAGCGGCACGGCGTCGGCTACACTGACGCCGCATGCCGCCGACACCTCGGTCTCAGCGGCTCGGCGAGCGTAGCTCAATGGTAGAGCGCCAGCTTCCCAAGCTGGATACGCGGGTTCGATTCCCGTCGCTCGCTCCACTGCTCCGCCGGAGGTCAGAGGCCCTTTGTGGGTCCGGGTACGCGGCGGGGCACTGTCATTCACGGAGCTCGCGTCTTGGTGGCGCCCTTGGGGGCCGGCGGTGACCTCGGACCGGCCGTCGCCATGGCCGACCCCGAAGGGGGAATGAGCTCGACGTCAACTGAGGGTTGGATGCGTGGATGGGACGGGGATGCTCAAGCCTTCGTCGCCAGCGCCAAGAGATAGTCCCAGTTCGTTGTGAAGGACCCATCGGTGGCCTCGTTCGCTTGTCGTGCCAGGGCAACCAGATCATCACGGAACACAGCCCGGCCATGTGACGGGAGTCTGTCGGCCGCGACCTTCGTCGGGCCGTAGTTGGCAAGTTGGAAGTCAGCGAAGAACTCAGCAGTCGGGAATGCCGGCCTGAGTGAACGCTGCGCGAACGTGAGCTCGGTGACGTGATGACCGAGTAGTTCCCGCACAGTGTCCTCCGTGCCCCATCGCGTGGGTGGTCGGGCACCGGGCGGTGGCGCGGCGTGCTTGCCCACGATCCTCAGGAGCTGCCCGACGAAACCTGCCGGAGTCCAGCTCGCGATCCCGATCCGTCCTCCCCGCTTGCATACGCGAACGAGCTCGTCAGCCGCGCGTTGATGGTCGGCGGTGAACATCACGCCCACGGACGAGAGCACATAGTCGAACGACCCGTTCGGGAAAGGCAGGTCCTCAGCGTCCGCCTCCCGAAACTCGACTTCCAATCCCTCGGCCGCGGCCCTGCGCCGGGCGGTGGCCAGCAAACCGGGCACGTAGTCGACACCGGTGACGTGGCAGAAGCGACGGGCTGCGGCGAGGGCGACGTGCCCCGTCCCAGTGGCTACATCCAGGACTCGTGAATCGGGCCTCGTCTCGACCGTCGCAGTCAGGTCCTCTGCAAGCGGGACCGTCAACCACGCGACCTTCGCATAGTTGCCGCTGCCCCACATCGCGCGTTGCTTCGCTTTGATCTCGTCGAACGTCGTCGTGTTGGTCATCGTGTCATCCCTTGTCTGGTTGAGGCCTGTTGACAGCGCCACGCCGCCTTCGGGTGGCTCGTGTTCGCGGTGAGTCCGGCAGGCCGTCGGCACCTGCTCCGGCCGGTGGCATGGCGGGCTGGTGCGGATCATGTGGGAACGGGCTGGGCGCGCAGCGCGAAGAGGACGTCTGCGATGTCACGCACCGATTCCTGCACCTGATAGACATCGCAGATCGTGCGGGCCAGGCGGCTCGCATCGAACTGTTCCATCGATGCAGCGGAGTCCCAGACGTACACGCCACCGTGTTCGCCGGTGCGGTAGTGCAGGTAGTACTTCTGCAGAAGCCCCGGCACCTCGAGGTACTCGGGGGCGCGTGCCTGGAAGATCTCGGCTATCCGCTCGTCCGGGAGTGGCGAGCGGAACCGGACGGTGTGGATGAACATGGTTCCTCCTCAAGTTCGTTCTTGTCGCCAGACTTGCGACCGAGGCTGGAGCGGCGCTGGAGTCCTGCTGGAGTGGCGGTCGTCCGTAGGCTGTGGCCATGGAGTACGGGCTGCTCGGCCCGTTTCGGGTGCTCGACGACAAGGGCGCCGAGGTGCAGCTCTCTGCACCCAAGGTGCGCACCCTGCTCGCGTTGTTGCTGCTGAACCGTGGCGACCCTGTCAGCGCCGACCGGATCGCCTACACGCTGTGGGGCGACGAACCACCCCGGTCGACGCGCAGCCTGGTCCACGGCTACGTGCGCGACCTGCGCCGCGCTCTAGGGGCTCAGGGGATCTTGACGGTGGCGGGAGGTTATCGGCTTGACGTCCCGAGAGACTCGGTCGACACGTTCCGGTTCGAGGACCTGGTCGAGGCTCGCCGGTACGGCGAAGCGCTGTCTCTGTGGCGCGGGCCTGCCCTGCTCGAGTGGGCGGAGCGACCGTGGGCACGGGGCATCGCCACGCGGCTGGAGGAGGAGCGTCTGGCCGCGCTGGAGTGTCGCCTGGCGCAGGACATCGATGCGGGGCTTGCCTCACTGGTGATCGGCGAGATCGGCGCGGTCGTCATCGAGCACCCGCTCCGTGAGCGGCTACGTGTGCTGCAGATCAGGGCGCTGTATGCCACGGGACGGCAGGCGGACGCCATCGAGGCGTACGTGCAGGCTCGTCGGTACTTGGTCGACGAGGTGGGGGTGGAGCCCGGCGCCGAGCTGCGCGCGGTGGAGTCCGCCGTGCTGGCGCAGGACACATCGCTCGTACCCGGTCCTCCCCGTCCGGCCGCGGCGCCACCGTTGCCCGTGACCCCACTGGTTGGACGTGAGCGTGACCTTTCGACCGTGCGACGCTTGCTCTTGGCCGCCCGCCTCGTGACGTTGGCCGGGCCTGGTGGGGTGGGAAAGACCAGGCTCGCGATCGAGCTCGTCACAGCGCCACCGTCACCTGCTGAGGCCGTCTGGTTCGTGGAGCTCACCTCGGTGTCAGACGTCGCTGATGTCGTCGCCGCAGTGGCTCGGGCGCTCCAGTTGGCCGAGTCCCCCGGGCACGAGATCGATCTCGTCTGCGACTATCTGTCGCGGCGCCGGGGCCTGCTCGTCCTCGACACCTGCGAGCACGTGGTCGAGGGCGTGGCGGGACTGGCCACCGCACTCCTTGCGCGTTGCCCCGACGTCCGGATCCTGACGACCACGCGCGAGCCGTTGCGGGTGCGTGGCGAGCAGATCGTCCCGTTGAGCGGGCTCGAAGACGCTGCGGCCGCGTCGGTGTTCGCGGCGCGTGCCCGAGCCGTGCGTCCGATGGTTGCGCTCGACGACAATCGGGTTCACGGCATCGTTCGCACGCTGGACGGCCTTCCGCTGGCCCTCGAGCTGGCTGCCGCCCGAACTGAATCCCTGTCGCTTGAGCAGCTCGCTGCGGGACTCGCCCGGCCGCTCGACGTTCTTGAGGGTGACGTCCGCGCCCTTGACTCGAGACACCTCACGCTGCGCGCCGTCATCGCTTGGAGTCACGACTTGCTCGACATGAGCGACAGGCAGGCGTTCGCCGCACTGTCGGCGTTC
>DASUQN010000587.1:0-2113 GCA_036280515.1 Intrasporangium sp.
CCGCCGGCCAACGCCAACGCCACGTCGCGCGGGAAGCGCACCCCGCCGTCAGCCCAGATGTGCTTGCCGAGCCGGGTCGCCTCCTCCGAGCATTCGACGACCGCCGAGAACTGCGGACGCCCGACACCGGTCATCATCCGCGTCGTGCACATCGCGCCGGGACCGACGCCCACCTTGACGATGTCCGCGCCCGCCTCGATCAGCTCGCGCGTCCCCGTGGCGGAGACGACGTTGCCGGCGACGACCGGCACCTGCGGGTCGATGGCGCGGACCTTCTGCAGGGCGTCGATCATCTTGTCCTGGTGCCCGTGCGCGGTGTCGATGACAAGGACGTCGGCACCGGCGTCGAGGATCCGGGCCGCCTTCGCCGCGACGTCGCCGTTGACGCCGACGGCCGCGGCGACCCGCAGCCGCCCGGCCGCGTCGACCGCAGGCGTGTAGAGGCCGGACCGCACGGCGGCCTCCTTGGTGAGGATGCCCACGAGCGTGCCGTCCGCCGCCACGACGGGCGCGACCCGGCGCCGCTCCGTGGTGAGCCGCTCGAACGCATGCCGCGCGTCGACATCCTCGGGCAGGACGACCATGTCGCGGAACATGACGTCCTGGACCTGCGTGAAGCGGTCCACGCCGGTCAGGTCCTTCTCCGTGACGATGCCGACCGGGCGCCTGCCCTCGACGACGATCGCCGCGCCGTGCGCGCGCTTGCCGAGCAGGACGTGCGCCTCGCCGGCCGTCATGTGTGGGTCGAGCGTGATCGCCGTGTCGTGGACGAGGTGGCGCTCCTTGACCCCGCCGATGACCTCGCTGACGACCTCGACGGGGATGTCCTGCGGGACGACGGTGAGCCCGCCACGTCGGGCCACCGTCTCGGCCATCCGGCGCCCGGCGATGGCGGTCATGTTGGCGACGACGATCGGGATGGTCGTCCCGGTGCCGTCAACCGCAGCGAGGTCCACGTCGAGGCGGCTCGACACCGACGAGCGGCTCGGCACCATGAAGACGTCGTCGTAGGTGAGGTCGTACTGCGGCTGGAGCCCGTTGAGGAAGTGCACTCCACGACCTTATGCCGTATGCCGCTGAGCTCGCCCTCGCACGCCTGCCCAGTCCCGCTCACGCGGGCTCTTCGTCGAGTGGTGGCCCTCAGACGTCGACGACCTCGCCCTCGCCGGGAAGCCAGACGCGGCCGCTCCGTGCGCGGAAGGTGATCGGCAGCCCTCTGGTCGTCGCCCAGTCGGTCGAGTCCGTGACTTGGACGTGCACGTGCGGCTCGGTGCTGTTGCCGGAGTTGCCACAGGTGCCCACGACGTGCCCGACGCTGACAGGGTCGCCGGGCCGGACGGAGACGCTGCCGCTGCGCAGGTGTGCGAGCAGGACGAAGGGGCCCGTGGGGGCGAGCGCGATGACGACGTGGTTGCCGGCGATCCCGGTCGGACCTTGACGCACGCGCCCAGCCTGGGTCAGGGCGTACACCAGGAGCGCCGGCTGCGACCGCCGGGCCTCGTGGTCCGGTTCCCCGTCGTGGACCGCGACGACGGTGCCGGCCACCGGCGCGAGGACCGGCCGCCCGAAGCCGACGAAGATCTCCGGTGACTCCACCGAGACGAGCGAGCGCCAGCTGCGCGGTCCGGACCGACCGCGGTCGTCGACCGGCACGAAGTCGATGGCGTAGGTCGTCCCGAAGAGGTGGGTGCCGTGGCTCGGGATCCGGCGGTCCGGGCTGTTCTGCACGAGCCAGCGGCCGCGGAAAGGGAAGTCGAGCTCGACGGGGGCCGCCGCGTCGGGTCGGGTCGGAGCGCTCTGGTCGTCCATGTCGACGACGGTAGGCAGCCTTCCGAGCGATCGTGACTCGGGGTCAGCCCTGAGATGCCCCTGAGGCCAACCCCCAATCACCCGTAATAGGGGTGCGAGGCCGCGGGGCGCTCCCTACCGTCGAAGGGTGGTGGCCGCACGAGGCGGCTCCTGGATCAGGGGGAAAGGCACTCACCATGACAGAAACACGCATCAGGGACGTCGGGCGGCTCGCTTGGCTGCCGTCGTCGCGCGTGACGAAATGGCTCGTCGTCGGCTTCTGGCTCGTCATCCTCGCGGTGTCGTTCGGCCCGGCGGGCAAGCT
>DASUQN010000588.1:0-2928 GCA_036280515.1 Intrasporangium sp.
CGACATCCGGGACGCCGCGAGCGGTGTGTCTGTCATGGCTTTCCAGGGGCACGACGACGACGTCAACGACGTCGCCTTCAGCGAGGACGGCTCGATGCTCGCCACGACCGGAGACGACGGGGCGCTGCGAGTGTGGGCGACGGCCACGGGCGAGGAGCTGCTCGAGGTCCAGAGTCCCGCCGGGCCCGACGTACAGGATGTTCCCGTCCGGTCTCCGTCGTTCAGCGCGGACGGCACCCTGGTGGTGGCGGCATGGCCCGAAGCGGTGCGGGTCATCGACGTCGGGACCGGGCGTACCGCAACGAGGATCCCGGCTGAAGACCCGTTCAGCGCCGCGATCAGCCCCAATGGGACGCGGGTCGCCATCGGTGGGGATGAAGTGACGGCCACTGTGGTGGACGCGGTCACCGGAAAGCGGCTCCTGACGCTCACCCCGAGGGATGGCGACAAGCCCCTCGACATCGCGTGGAGTCCGGACGGCCGGTCCTTCGCCACCGCGCAGTCCGATGGGACGGCCCGCGTGTGGGACGGGTCGACCGGGGATGCGGTGGTGAGCGTTCCCGCGCACACCGGGCTGATCTGGGAGCTCGACTGGAGCCCCGACGGCTCGCGCCTGGCGACGGCCGGTGACGACGGCACCGCTCGAGTCTCGGAGATCACCGAGGACGGCTTCCGCACCGAGTTCACCTTCTCCGCACAAGAGACGAGCCGCGGCGGGGGCGTAGGTGGCGTGTCATTCTCACCCGACGGCCAACGGCTGCTCGCCGGCGACAGCGCGATCACTTCGTCAATGATCTGGGACGCGTCGGCCACGGGGGGCGGCGAGCTCGCGAACGTGCGGGACGGTGGGGTCGAGTTCACCCCCGATGGCCGCGGCCTACTTGCCTTCAGCGACGAGCACGGGGTGTACATCGCCGACACCGAGACCGGCGAACGCCTGTCGCAGATCCGGCCCCCGCCTGTCCCACAGGTCTACTGGGCCGAGATGAGCGACGACGGGAGGCTGCTGGCGACGCTCGGCCCGCGCGGCATCACGGTCAGGGACGCCGCGACATGGGCACCGCATTTCACCATCCCGTGGGACGAGTTCGGCTTGGTGCAGGACATGGCTTGGAGCAGCAACGGAGACCTGCTGGCCGTCGCCATCTCACCCGATGACGGGCCTGGGCAGGTGCGTGTCATGGACGAGTCCGGTGCCGAGGTCGCGCGGTTGGAAGAGGAGCCCGGGCAGTACATCAGGACACTCAGCTTCAATCGCGACGGCACGCTGCTGGCGATGACCCGGTCGGGCATCACGACGATCGACCCCACGCGGATGCCCGTCACCATCTGGGACTGGAAACGCGACGAGGTCGTCAGGCGGATCGACGCCTCCGCCGAACTCGTGACGTTCGATCCCCAGGGCGCGCTGATCGCCAGCAGCCGGCGCGTAGAGGGTGTCGCCGATGTCTGGGACGCGCGTTCTGGGCAGCGCGTCGCGACCCTCACTGCGTCGGCCCACGTCCTGGACCTCGCATTCAACGCAACCGGCACCCGACTGGCGACCACGCACTCCGACGGCACCATCCGCCTGTGGGACCCGCGCACCGGGGCTCAGACCCTCGTTCTCTACAGCGCGGACGAAGAGGTCGACAGCGTGGGCTTCAGCCCGGACGGTTCCATGCTCGCGTCGAGCGGCGCTTCGGGGATCGTCCATGTCTGGACGCTGGACCTGGATGTCCTCATGGACATCGCCAAGGCCAGGTTGAAGCGCGGCTTCAGCGAGGAGGAGTGCCGCGTCTACCTGCACCTCACCCGCTGCGCCTCCGCCTGAGCCGCCGCCAGTCGACCCCTCCGGCGACCTGCTCTCCAGCGACCGGCTCTCCGAGGGCGTCGGGGACGTCTGGGACGCCGGCACCGAGGAACGCGTGACCAGCCTCGAGGGCCACACACGGCGTCACCCGGGTCTGGACCCTCGACCTCGACGAGCTGATAGAGATCGCCCGCGACCGGGTGACACGTGGTCTGACGACCGCGGAGTGCAAGCAGTACGTCCATGTGGACGGCTGGCCCTCGGCCTGACATCGCGCTACGACGCCTGGTCGCCAGCGCTGCCACGAGACTGCCACGCCGCTGGCGCCGGCCCGCCACATCCTCGGTCCAACCTCGGAACGAACCCGGGCAACCGGCCCGGCATCACCGAGGAGCACGACCATGAGTACCCCGTCGAACACCAAGTCCCAGCAGGCTGGGCGGGCCGCCGGACAGACGAGCGTGGAGCCGCAGGCCAGGCCGAACCGCGCGACCAGGCAGCACCTCGGCCAAGCCGCGATCGCGATCGTCACGATCGCCGTCGGCGCCGCGCTCACCGTCCTGGTGATCGGCGTGACCGGCGGCACGGACTCCAAGCCGCCTCCCAGCCCTGGCGTCTCACTGGAGCACGCGAGCGAGCTGGCGCCCGACTACATCGATCCGCAGCTCGCCAGGCTGGCGAGGGAGAGGCTCGCTGTATCGCCCGAGTACGTCGACCCGCAGCTCGCGGGGCTGGCCGAGGAGCGGTTCGCCGTACCGCCCGAGTACGTCGACCCGCAGCTCGAGACGCTGGCCGAGCAATGGGCCGCGCGACAGCGAGTCCCCTAGGTCCGCCACCACGCACTCACCGGCCGCAACCAGTGCGTCAACGCCCACCGCATGGTAGACGTCTTCGGCCTGAGCGATGCGTTGGAGCCCATCGCCCAACCGTGGCGACTCGATGGCGATCGAGCCCCCCAATGGGCCAAGGACGCAGTCGCCCCCCTCGCCTGGTGTGGTCGTCAGCCGTCGGCCTGGTCGAGGTTCAGTGGTCCGACCTCGCTGCCGCGGACGGCAGCGTGCTCGCCCGCGTCTTTCACTTCTGTGCGGTGATCGGCGCCGCCGAGCGTGTGAGCTCGGCTGCAGCAGGAGGCGCGA
>DASUQN010000589.1:0-4240 GCA_036280515.1 Intrasporangium sp.
GTCCCGGCTGACACGCTGCGAGACCATGGGGGCCGGCGCTTCCCGGCGCATCTCGATGCGACGCCTCCGGACATCGGCATTCCCAACGAACGCGGAGTCCAGCCGCGCAAGGGCCTGCTGCCGGCGCGCGGTTGGTACCGACAGCGCCAGGAGCGCAACCGGCTGCGTGAGCGTGGACGGGCACCCGTCGACCACCCGACGGTCCGATCCGAACGGGAACGCGCCGAACGCGAGCGCCAGCGGCGACGAGACACGGCCCTCGCCCCGCTACGGGCTTCGCCCCCTCAGGATTGCACCTGTCTCGACGACTGCTTCGAGCTCGCCTGTCTGCCTGCCTGTTCCTGCCAGTGCGAGCCCCCTCGCGATGACGCCTGGGCGGTAGGGCTCGGGAGGTGAGCCTTTGCATGGGTGCCAGCTCAGCGGCATACAGTGACGTCTGTGTCTGCCCGTACCGTCGTGACTGCCGACGAGAGTCCCGTCGCGCGCACGAGGCGCGCTCGGAAGATGTACCGGGCGCTGCACGACCGCTATCCGTATGCGCATTGCGAGCTCGACTTCACCACTCCGCTCGAGCTGCTCGTGGCGACCATCCTGTCCGCGCAGACCACGGACGTCGGCGTCAACAAGGTGACCCCGATCGTCTTCGCGAAGTACCGCAGCGCCGCCGACTACGCCTCCGCGGACCGCACCGAGCTCGAGACGATCATCCAGCCGACCGGCTTCTTCCGGGCCAAGGCTGACAGCCTCATCAAGCTCGGCCAGGCCCTCGTCGAGCGCTTCGACGGCGAGGTGCCCGGGCGGATGAAGGACCTCGTCACACTGCCCGGCGTGGGCCGCAAGACCGCCAATGTCGTCCTCGGCAACGCCTTCAACGTCCCCGGCATCACCGTCGACACGCACTTCGGGCGGCTCGTCCGGCGGTTCGGATGGACCGACGAGGCCGACCCGGTCAAGGTCGAACACGCCGTCGGTGCGCTCTTCATGCGGCGGGACTGGACGATGCTCAGCCACGTCGTCATCTTCCACGGACGCCGCACCTGCCACGCCAAGAAGCCAGCCTGCGGAGCCTGCCCGGTCGCCCGCTGGTGCCCCAGCTACGGGATCGGCGAGACCGACCCGGACCGTGCCGCCAAGCTCCTGAAGTTCGAGCTGGCTCCGAAATGACGAGCGGCAGGACCTCCTCGCCCATCCCCGAACCGAGGAGTGCGCGGGTCGTCCATTCCGGCGCGTCGGGCTCGATCCCGCCTGGGTCGGCCGGGGTCCCTCGCCCGGACTGGCTCGACCGGGTCGCCGACCTCGTGCCCGCCGTCGACGCGCACTGGTTCTCCCGGTTCCAGCCGCCGGAGGACGGGGGTCGGGAGTCGGCGGTCCTCATGCTCTTCGGCCCGCCGCCTGCAGGCGAGGATTCCGACGGCGAGCACATCATCCTCATCGAGCGCTCGCACACGATGCGCACGCAGCCGGCCCAGATCGCCTTCCCCGGCGGGTCGCGTGACCCCGAGGACGAGGACAGCGTCGCCACCGCGCTTCGCGAGGCCGAGGAGGAGACCGGCATCGACCCGGGCGGCGTCGACGTGGTTGACGTGCTGCCGAGCCTCTACCTGCCGCCGGCCAACTTCGTCGTCGCCCCGGTCCTCGGCTGGTGGTCGCGCCCGAGTCCGCTGAGCGTGCGCGACGCCGCCGAGGTGCACGAGGTGCTCTCGGTGCCGATCTCCCACCTCGTCGACCCCGAGACCCGTTTCACCGTGACGCACCCGAGCGGCTTCATCGGGCCGGCGTTCCAGCTCGACCACCTGCTGCTCTGGGGCTTCACGGCCGGGCTCCTCAGCCGAGTCCTCGACCTGGCCGGGCTGACGGTCGAGTGGGACGAGGCGCGCCGGCGGCCGCTGCCGGAGATCTACCTGAGGGAGCGCCGATGACCGGCGGCCTCCTGCTCGACCTCGCCCTCGTCCTCATCCTTGTCGCCTACGGCATCTCCGGGTACCGCCATGGGCTCGTCTCGAGCATCTTCTCGCTGCTCGGCTTCTTCCTGGGGGCCCTCGTCGGCATCTGGCTCCTGCCGTCCGTGCTCGCCGACCTGGATGCCGTGACGAACGACCCACGACTACGGGTTCTCGTCCTCATCATCGGCGTCGTCCTCCTGGGCTGGATCGGCCAGGTCCTCGGTAGCCTCCTCGGCGGCCAGATCAGGCGCCAGCTGGGACAGCCCACCGTGCAGCGCACCGACTCCGTCCTCGGCGCGATCGTGGTCGTCGTCGCCGCGTCCCTGATGATCTGGTTCCTCGGTGGTTCGCTCCGCACCGCCGGCAACCCAGCGGTAGCGAGGGCGATGGCGGACTCGAGGGTCTTGCGCGCCGTCGACGCGGTCGTGCCGGAGGGGGCCGGCCAGGTCTTCGCCGGCTTTCGCGGTTTCCTGTCGAACCAGGGATTCCCCCAGGTCTTCGGCGACCTGGTCCCCGAGCCCATCGCCCCGGTCGAGGCGCCCGATCCCGCCATCGGCGACGCAAGGGCAATCGCCCGGGCGGCGGCCTCGGTCGTCAAGGTGACGACCGCCTCGAACTCGTGTGCGCGCGCGCAGGAGGGGACCGGGTGGGTCCTCAGCCCCGGGCGCGTGGTCACCAACGCCCATGTCGTGGCAGGGGCCGAACGCGTCCAGATCCGCAGCCAGGACGAGACGGTCGCCGGACACGTCGTCATCTTCGACCCCGACCGGGACCTGGCCGTCATCAGCGCGGACGGTCTCGACGCGCCGGGTCTCGAGCTCGGGTCGGACCTGCCGCGCGCCGCCGCCGCCGCCATCCCGGGCTTCCCGCTCGACGGGCCCTACACCGTCGTCCCCGCCAGGGTCCGCCAAGCGCTCGACGCGCGGGGACGTGACATCTACGGCGAGGACCCGGTCGTCCGCGAGATCTACTCGCTCTACACGCGCGTCCAGCCGGGCAACTCCGGTGGACCGCTCCTCGATGCCAGCGGCCGGGTCGCCGGTGTCGTCTTCGCCAAGTCGCTAGAGGACAACAACACCGGCTACGCCCTGACGCTCGACGAGGCGATGCCCGTCCTGGACGCCGCGCGCAGCGCCGACCGCGAGGTCGACACCGGCGCCTGCCTCCCGGGCTGACGCACCGACTGCCTCAGTGCCGCAACCTGACCGGCGCGGCCGACGTCAGCAGCTCGACGAGCTCCCGCGATGGCGGGATGTGCAGCTCGGCGTCGAGGCGCGTGCGATAGCGCTGGAACGCCTGGACGGCCGCCGACTGGTTGCCGCCGTCGAGGTGTGCCTGCACCTCGAGTGCGACGGAGCTCTCGAGCAGCGGCTCCAGCGCCACGGCCTCCTCGGCGTAGCCGATCGCCATGCTCGTGTCACCTCGCCGCAACAGCAGGCTCGCCACCTTCTCGAGGGCTCGGATTCTCCTGTGGTTCAGCCGCTCCCGCTCATACAGCACCCAGTCGTCGTACCAGCCCGGCAGCAGGTCCGGGCCGGCCAGGGTCGCCAGGGCGGCGTGGAGGTCGAGGCCCTCGAGCGTCTCGAGCCGCTCGACCTGGTCGAGACGGTCGAGCAGGTGCCAGACGTCGACGAGGACCTGCGGTCCGAGCGCCACGCTGGCGCGGCCGGACTCGACGATCCCGGCGTCGAGGCTGCGGAGGCGAAGGAGGGAGGTGCGCAGGTTGGCGCGAGCCCGGACGTCCGTGCTGTCGGGCCAGAGCGTGCCTGCGACGGCGGCTCTCGGCTGGGTGCCCCGCAGCCCGAGCAGGGCCGTCACGCGTTGCTCGCGACTCCCGACCTGAGTGCGTCGACCTTCGAGGTCCAAACGCCAATGACCCAACAACTTGATCCGGCAAGCCTGTGTAGACATCGATCCCCCAGTTGATCGACAGCTGTCAAACAGTGGTCCTCACGGCCGCCGTCCCCCAGCCGGCGGGCTCGCTCGGCGTCATCCGTCCAGTATTCACCCGGATGCGAACAGTTGTCCTGAAAAGAGCGGTGGTCGTTCTCACTGATACCTGGCGTATGCCGCTGGGCGCGCTCCCGTTTCGCGCCCTCACTGCCGCTCCGGCGGGGTCAGGGGGTCGCGAGGATCTCGTCCAGCCACTCGTCGAGAGCCTCGTGGATCTGCTCCCGAGAGGACAGCGTCCTGATCCTCGTCTCGTCGCGGACGCTCATCGTGGCCCTGGCCAGCAGATCGCCGGCCACCCCCTCGGTCCAGCAGCTGAGCACCATGACCGCGTCGCCCGATCGCGG
>DASUQN010000590.1:0-4299 GCA_036280515.1 Intrasporangium sp.
AGCGACCGCGGGGGTGTTGCCCAGGTGCTCGGAGACCATCGTCATGACCTCCCGCTCCACCTTCTTGCGCGCGCGTTCCGAGGTGGGCGCCGCACCGTCGACCCGCTCGGCGAACGCCGCAGCAGCGAGCACCGTGGCGGCCCACGTGCGCAGGTCCTTGACCGTGTACTCCTCCCCGACGAGCTCCTTGAAGTCCTTGTTGATCTCCGTCGAGGTGAGCTCGCACCACACGTCACCCGTGCGGTACTGGAGGAGGCGCTCACTCGGTCCGCGGCTGCGCTTGAGCGCGCTCACCGCCTTGGCGAGTGCGGGGTCGCGCACCTCTGCCTCGCGCTCGACGCCGGACTTCGCGGGGAAGCAGAACGACACGACGTCGCCGCTGACCTTGACGTGATCCTTGCGCAGGGTGGCGACGCCGTAGCTGCCGTTCTCGCTCTCGTACTCCTCGCCCCCGGTCCGGAACAGGCCCGCGTCGAGCAGGCGCAGGGCCAGCGCGCCGACCCGCTCGCGACCGAGCCCGGACCGTCGGAGTCGACGACCGATCTCGGCTCGCGCCTCCGGGAGGCGCCGGGCCAGGGTCAGCACCCGTTCGTGCTTGTCGCGGCCGCGGGTCTCGTGCCACGCCGGGTGGTAGAGATACTGTCGGCGCCCCGCGGCGTCCGTCCCGACCGCCTGGATGTGGCCGTTGGGCCAGGGACAGATCCAGACGTCCTCCCACGCCGGGGGGATGACGAGCGACCGGATCCGCTCCTTGCTGGCCGCGTCCACCGAGTGGCCGTCCTGGCCGACGTAACCGAATCCCGCTCCACGACGCACGCGCCGCAGCCCTGGCTTCGCCGGATCACTCCTTCGCAGCCGCATCGCCCACCTCCACCCGCTCGTCGGTGCAAGAGAGCGATTACCCACTGCCGGGGTGGGTACCTGCACGCTGACCCACTCGACACGAGCTCGAGGAGATCATGTCTTCGTCGGAGAGCCTGCTGCGCGTCCTTCGACGCCAGCATGCGTACATTGCCTCGCTCGTCTTCGGCGTGACGGTCTCATCCGGGCAGCAACGCGAGAACGCGATGGTCGACCTGCTGCACTACATCGCGCTGCACGAGTCCGCAGAGCAGACGTTCATGCATCCCGTGGGCCTCAAGTCAGTCGGTGACCTGGCCGCGGTGCAGGGACGCGTCGCCGAGGAGCGAGAGATCGAAGCGGTCATCACGCATCTCGAGGGCCTGGACGGCGACTCAATGGACTTCATGATCTTCTTCGGCCTGCTCGAAGAGGCGCTGAACGGCCACACGCGCGCCGAGGAGGACGTCGAGGCGCACACCATCTGCGACGCGGTGGCGGACGAACAGGTGCAGTCCATCGCCAGCGGACTGGAGCTCGTCGACGTCTGGATGGACCCAGCCACCCATTCCATCGGTGGCTCGGTGGCCCAGTTGCCCTGGACCCCCGGCGTGCGCAATGGCGTGCGTTTCGGCGAGCTGCACCGCAAGAGCTTGGAGGCATTTGAGGCTGTGTCCAGACTTCGGTGACTCGCTCGGCTTGCCTCCGGCCACAGTCCATGCGAGTCTTCGCCTAAGAGGCGGATCGGTGGAAACACGCGCTGATATGTCGCCGGCACTGAAGGCAAGCACACATGACGGCACCAGCTTCTATGCCGGGTCACGGCGTCGGGGCTAAGCACCCCGATGAGCTCGGAGCGCGGTTCGCCGCGTTCGACTGGTCCTCCACCCCGCTGGGGCCGATCTCGACGTGGCCCTCGGACCTCCGGGGCGCGGTGAGCATCTGCCTCACCTCGCGCTTCCCCATGCTCATCTGGTGGGGGTCCGAGTACGTCATGATCTACAACGACGGCTACCGGCCGATGCTCGGCTCGAAGCACCCCGAAGCCCTGGGATCGCCGGGCAAGGTCGTCTGGCCGGAGATCTGGGACAGCATCGGGCCGATGCTCGACAGCGTCATGGAGTCGGGGGTCGCCACGTGGTCACGTGACCAGAAGCTGATGCTCGAGCGCAACGGCTACGTCGAGGAGTGCTACTTCACCTTCTCGTACAGCCCGATCGCGGTCGAGTCGGGCCAGGTCTGCGGCGTCTTCACGGCTGTCGTGGAGACCACCGACCACGTCCTCGGTGAGCGCCGCCTCGGCACCCTCGGCGTGCTGTCCCGGCGCCTTGGCGAAGCCTCCGATGCGGACCACGTCCGCCGCATCGCCTCGGGCGTGCTCGCGTCCAACCCACAGGACCACCCGTTCGCCGTCATGGTGGACGCACGAGCCCTGCCCGACGACCCCCGGGACCTCGACGTACCGGAGTCCCTGCAGGCGGACGTGTACGCCGCCGCGACGCAGGCAGTCACCCTGAGCCATCAGGTGCACCACGACCTGCCGGCGCCCGTCCACCTCGAGCACGAGTCGGCCGGCCTGGCCGTCACCGGACTTCATGCCCTCCCCATCACCCTGCCAGGCGACGACGAGATGTCCGAGGTGCTCATCATCGGGCGCTCGGCGCACCGCCAGTGGGACCCCGCTCTGGCGACGTACGTCGCCCTCTGTGTCACCCATCTCGGGACCGCGCTGAGCGACATCCGGGCGCTCGACGCGGAGCGGCAGCGAGCCGAGACGGCCGAGGCGCTCGACGCGGCGAAGAGCGCCTTCTTCACCAACCTGAGTCACGAGCTGCGCACGCCGCTCACCCTGATCAGCGGTCCGATCTCAGACGCCTTGGCCGACCCCAGGCTGACCAACGACCAACGCGAGCGGCTCGAGCTGGTCGATCGCAACACGGTTCGCCTGGCCCGCATGGTCGACGCGATGCTCGACTTCGGGCGCATGGCCGAGAGCAAGGTGCAACCGCACGTCGTCCCAGTCGACGTCGCACTCCAGACCCGCACCATGGCGGAGTCCTTCGCCCGGGCCTTCCGCCGCGCCGGGCTCGAGTTCGTGACGGAGTACGACCAGGCCGACCGCCCCGCATACCTCGACCGAGACATGTTCGAGCGCATCGTGCTCAACCTGCTCGGCAATGCGCTGAAGTACACGCCCACCGGGACCGTCACCTTGCGACTGGAGTGCGACCCTGACGGGTTCTCCGTGTCCGTGAGAGACACGGGGATCGGCATCCGCAAACGTGACCTCAACCGTGTCTTCGAGCGCTTCGAGCAGCTGCCACGTCCCGGGAAGGCGCGCTCCCACGAGGGCGCAGGCATCGGCCTCGCCATGGTGAAGCAGCTGACCGAGCTCATGGGGGGCGCCGTCGAGGTCGAGTCCACCTTGGGCCGTGGGTCGACGTTCACGATCCGGCTGCCGTGGGGGCAGCCGTCGACGGAGCCGGCCGAGGGCCGCTCGATCACGCCGCGTCACATCGATTCCTTCCTCGCGGAGACGGAGGGATGGGACCTGCCGTATGCCGCTGAGCCGACTCCCGAGGAGACCGCGACCCAGCCGGTGGCGCAGTCGTCGACGGGGTCCCCAGTCGAGTCGTCCACGAGCGGACGCCCGCGGCTGCTCGTCGCGGAGGACAACTCGGACATGCGGAGCTACCTCCGTGGCGCCCTTTCGGCCGACTACGACATCGAGCTCGTGCCCGACGGCACGGCCGCCCTCGAGCGGTGCCTGGCCGCACGCCCCGACATCGTGCTGGCGGATGCCATGATGCCTGGGCTCGACGGCTTCGCGCTGACCAGGGCCATCCGCAGGAACAGCACGCTGCGCCACGTCCCCGTGCTGATCCTCTCGGCGCGAGCGGGAGAGACCGACACCGAGGAAGGTCTCACGTCAGGGGCTGATGACTACGTCTCCAAACCCTTCTCGCTGACGGAGCTCCGGGCCCGGCTGGCCAGCAACCTCGAACGATCCCGGGCGCGGCTGCGGGACGCCGCCTGGCGGCGTGCCGTGATGGAGTCCTTCAAGGACGCCCTCCTCATCACGGACGCCGAGGGCAACGTCGTCGAGGTCAACGAGACGTTCACCCAGTTGCTCGGGTACGCCCAGGGGGACAGGCGCCTCGCGATGCCGCACCCGTGGTGGCCGCCCGCCGGCGAGTCGAAGAACGCGGGCGCCGACGACCTCACCGATCGGCAGCAGGTCGAGCTGATCATGGGCGATGCCCTGAGCGGTTCGGTGGTCCACGGCCAGGAGTGCCGCCTCGTGACGAAGGACCAGCGCGACGTGTGGGTGCGGGTCAGCACACAGCAGGTCGAAGGCACCGGTGACCAGCCCAACTACGTCGTCGTGACTCTCGAGGACGTGACCCGTGAGCACGCCGCCCGGGCCCGCCGTCGGGCGGCCGCCGCACTGAGCGCGGA
>DASUQN010000591.1:0-4115 GCA_036280515.1 Intrasporangium sp.
GGCCTGACCAGCCGGGCCAAGCAGCAGCGGATGGGCGTGCACTTCCCCTTCGTCGCGTGGCTGACCGACGCCATGATCCTGCCAGTCGGCGACCCGGTGCCCCAGTCGAAGCTGATCCATCCGCGCATCGAGCCGGAGATCGTGTTCCTCATGGGCGACCGGCTCGAGGGGCCGGGCGTCACGGCCGCGCAGGCCATGGCCGCGGTCGACTCAGTATGGGGCGGGGCCGAGGTCATCGACTCCCGCTACCGCAACTTCCGGTTCAAGGCAGGCGACGTGGCCGCCGACAACGCCTCCTCCGGCGCCTTCGTCACCGGCCCGATCGGCCTGCCGCCGGCCCAGCTCGACCTCGGCCTCGAGGCCGTCCTCGTCGAGGTCGACGGCCAGATCGTCGACTCCGCCACGGGCGCCGCCGTCCAGGGCCACCCCGGCGAGGCCCTCGCGCTCGCAGCGAACGACCTTGCGCGCCGAGGACACGCGATCGAGCCCGGCTGGATCGTGCTCACCGGCGGCATGACCGACGCGGTGTTCTCGCCGCCGGGAGCGTCGGTGGCGCTGCACTTCACCAACCTCGGCTCGGTCTTCCTCAACGGGGGCGAATGACCATGCCCATCGTGGAGATCACACTCGTCGAGGGGCGCCGGCCAGACCAGCTGCGCACGCTCATCTCAAAGGTGACCCAGGCCTGTGTCGAGAGCGTCGACGCGCCGGTCGAGAGCGTGCGCGTCATCCTCCGTGAGATCCCCGCAACGCACTTCGCGGCCGGGGACGTCACCATCGACGAGCGCCGAGCCCAGCGGCATACGGCCGAATCTTCTTGAAACTCAACGCCACTCCAAAGGTGAACGCCATGACCGACTACCCCTTCTTCGGGCACATCATCGACAACGAGGAGATCGAGTCCCTCGACGGGAAGCGCTTCGACACCGTCAACCCGTGGACCCGCGAGAAGTGGGCCGAGGTGGCCGAGGCATCCGCGGCCGACGCCGACCGCGCCATCGCGGCCGCCCGAAGGGCGTTCGACGAGGGGCCGTGGCCCCGGATGGGCCGCGCCGAGCGAGCGGAGCTGATCCACCGGCTCGCCGACCTCATGGAGGAGCACGCCGACGAGCTCGCGCGTCTCGACTCGACGGACATGGGCAAGCCGTTCAGCCAGGCCAAGCACGACGTGCGCCGTTCGGTGTGGAACTTCCGCTTCTTCGCGGACCACCAGCGCGACCACCTGGGCGAGGTCATGCCGATGGACAGCGGCCACCACACGTACACCGAGTACGGCCCGGCCGGGGTCGTCGCGGCGATCTCGCCGTGGAACTTCCCGCTCATGATGGCGTCGTGGAAGATCGCACCGGCCATCGCGTGGGGCAACACGTGCATCATCAAGCCCGCCGAGGACACGCCCGCGTCGGTGGTCCTGCTCGGCCGTCTCGCCATCGAGGCCGGGTTCCCGCCCGGTGTCCTCAACGTACTCAACGGCTACGGCGTCCCGGCCGGCAACTCGCTGACGGAGGATCCGCGCGTCGACCGCGTCACGTTCACCGGTGAGTCCGGCACCGGCAAGACCATCATGACCGCCGCCGCGTCGCACCTCGCCCCGGTGAGCCTCGAGCTCGGCGGCAAGGGCGCGAACGTGGTCTTCGACGACGCGGACATCGACAACGCGGTCCACTGGGCGGTCGAGGCGATCTTCCGCAACGCCGGCCAGGTCTGCCTCGCGGGCTCGCGGCTCTTCCTCCAGGCGGGCATCTACGAGGAGTTCCTCGCCCGGTTCAAGGAGGCTGCGGAGAACCTCGTCATCGGGGAGCCGTTCGCGCCGGACACCCAGTTCTCGTGCCTCGCCTCGGAGGAGCACTTCCGCAAGGTCTCGTCCTACGTCGACACGGTCGAGGAGCAGGGCGGCAAGGTCCTCACCGGCGGAGTCGCCGAGGACGGCTCGTGGCTCGTGCGCCCGACGATCATCACGGACCTGCCGCTGACGGCCACGCAGTATCGCCAGGAGATCTTCGGCCCCGTCGTCGTCGTCAACAAGTTCGAGACCGAGGCCGAGGTCGTGCACCTGGCCAACGACACGCCCTATGGCCTCAACGCGATGCTCTTCACCGAGAACCTGTCGCGGGCCCACCGGGTCTCGTCCAGCCTCAAGGCCGGCACGGTCTGGGTGAACTGCTTCTTCATCCGCGACCTGCGGACGCCGTTCGGCGGCGTCGGCGACTCGGGCGTGGGCCGCGAGGGCGGCAACTTCAGCCGTGAGTTCTTCACGGAGCCGAAGGCGGTCGTCATGCAGATCGACCGTGAGGTCAAGGCATGACGCAAGCGGTTCTCGAGGGCACCTTCGTCGGGGTCGGTGGAGTGCGGACGTTCGTCCACGACGTCGGCTCCGGGCCGGCCGTACTGTTGCTGCACGGGTCGGGGCCCGGCGTCAGCGCCGCCGCCAACTGGCGACTGACCATCCCGGCCCTCGTCGAGGCAGGGCACCGCGTCATCGCGCCGGACCAGCTCGGCTTCGGCCAGACGGTACCTCCCGACGGGCACGAGTACTCCGTCGACTCCTGGCTGGCACACGCTGTGGAGCTGCTCGATGTGCTTGGCGTCGAGCGCGCGAGCGTCGTCGGCAACTCCTTCGGCGGGGCGATGGCCCTGCGACTCGCGACCCGCCATGCCGACCGCGTCGACCGGCTCGTCCTCATGGGCTCGGTCGGCGTGCCCTTCCCGATCACCGAGGGGCTCGACGCGGTCTGGGGCTACGAGCCGTCCGTGGAGCAGATGCGCGAGCTGCTCGACCTCTTCGCCCACGACACCTCCCGGATGACTGACGACCTCGCTCGGGACCGGTACGAGGCCTCGGTGGCGAACGGTGCGGACGCGCGGTTCTCGGCGATGTTCCCCGCGCCCCGACAGCGGTGGGTGGACTCCATGGTGCTGCCGGTGGACGAGCTCCGGTCCATCAGTGCCCCGACGCTGCTCTTCCACGGGCGTGAGGACAAGGTCATCCCCCTCACGACGTCGCTCAACCTCCTCCACCTCATCGACCGGGCGCAGCTGCATGTGTTCGGCCAGTGCGGGCACTGGACGCAGATCGAGTACGCGGACGACTTCAACGCGCTGCTGACCCGCTTCCTCGCCTGAGGCGTCCCTCCGTAGAGGTTCGACCGTGCGAGAGCACGGGCAACCTTCCACGCAGTCGGTCAACCACGAGCGTGAGCAGCACGAAGGGCCGGCACCACGTGATGCCGGCCCTTCGTCAGCTCGTGCGCCGCGAGTCAGTGACCCACAGCAGAGCTCAGCTGGTGATCAGACGAGACGAACGCGCATCGCCTGGGGACCCTTGGGGCCCTGCTCGACGTCGAACTCGACGGCCTGGTTCTCCTCGAGGCTGCGGTAGCCATTGGTCTGGATCTCCGAGTAGTGGACGAAGACGTCCGGACCCTCGGTCGGGGCGATGAAGCCGAAGCCCTTCTCCGAGTTGAACCACTTGACGGTTCCCTGTGCCATGTTGTGCTCCCTTTTCAGGTTGGTACGGACTCACGGGTGTGACGGTCCGGGTCGGCAAGGACGCGACCAGATTCCTGAAGGAACAGGCTGCGCTCGCAATGTCTTCTGCGAGCGTGCAACACACAAACAGCAAACGTTGACCGTGACCAACCCTAGCCCGGACGGGCCGAATCACCCAATCGCGCGAGCCAGAGCACCGAGGGCCTGGGTGAAGCACTGCTCCGGCGGGTTGACCAGCCCGGCCCCGACCTGGCCGACCCCGGCAACCCGGCCGGCCATGCCGGTGTTGATCTGCGGCAGAATCCCGGTCCGGGCGACCGCAGCCACGTCGATCCCCGTCGGCGTCCCGCGGAACTCCAGGATCGGCACCTGGTAGGCCGGGTGCTCCCCGACGGTGATCTCGTACATGGTCTGGGTCGCCCGCAGCGCGAACGGCACGTCCCCGCCGACGAACCGGACGATCGCCGGGGCCGCTGCCATCGCGAACCCGCCGATGCCCGCCGTCTCGGTAATGGCGGAGTCGCCGATGTCGGGGTTGGCGTCCTCCGGGCCGTACGACCCGAGAAACAGCCCCTCCGGCGTCTGCGCCGGGCCGACGAACCATTCGTCACCGGTCCCCGACACGC
>DASUQN010000592.1:0-2177 GCA_036280515.1 Intrasporangium sp.
ACCGCGACCGCCCTGACCTCGATGCCACCAGCCGAATGTCGATCCCGTTGAAGTACGGCGAGATCCATCCGCGCACCCTCCTCGCTGACGTCGCGTCACACCCAGAGGGCAGGACGAGTGGCGCTGCGGTCTTCGTCACCGAGCTGGCCTGGCGGGAGTTCTACGCTGACGTGCTCTGGCACCGGCCGGACTCGGCGTGGCAGGACCTGCGCCCGGAGCTGACCCGCCTGGCCTACGACTCCGGCCCGGAGACCGACCGCCTCGTCGAGGCGAGGCGCGAGGGGCGAACCGGCTATCCCCTGGTGGACGCGGGCATGCGGCAGCTGCTCGCCGAGGGCTGGATGCACAACCGGCTGCGCATGGTCACGGCGAGCTTCCTCACCAAGGACCTCCACGTCTGGTGGCCGATCGGGGCTCGCCACTTCCTCGACCACCTCCTCGACGGCGACATCGCCTCGAACAACCACGGCTGCAGTGGGTGGCGGGCACCGGCACGGACGCCGCTCCGTACTTCCGGGTCTTCAACCCGGTGCGCCAGGCGCGCCGGTTCGACCCCGCAGGCGACTACGTGCGCCGGTGGGTGCCGGAGCTCGCCCAGGTGGCCGGCGCGGCGGTCCACGAACCGTGGGTGCACGCGAACGGGTATGGCCATGGATATCCGAGGCGGGTCGTCGACCACGATGACGAGCGCAGGGAAGCCCTGGCCCGCTACGAGCTGGTCAGGAGGTGAGTCGATGCGTGGCCCAGTGGCCGAGCTGCGTGCCTTCGTCGACGCTGCCCTCGTCCGACCGGTCTCGGGTGCGGTGGCCGACCCTCCGGGCACCCGGACCAGACGACGGGTCGTCGTCGGCCTCACTCTCGTGATCGGAGCGGTGGTGCTGGCGTATGCCCTGCGGATCCGTCCCGGGGACCCACTCTTCTACACCGCCACGCTTGCCCTGGCCTCCGTATGGGCGGCGGGTGCCGTCCTGTCCGGACCCCTGCGCCTCGGCCGAGGGCACACGAGGAGGGGCTCGACACCGGGACGCCCCGTTGTCCAGTCCCTTGCACTGGGATCGCTCCTGCTCGCCGTGTTCCTCGCCGGCGCCCTGGTCGTCGCGCGTCTGCCCTGGCTCCGGGAACCGGTCGACGACCTGCTCGACCACGCCCGCTTCGGCTCCCTCCCGGTCGTCCTCGCCATCACCGTCCTCAACGGCGTCGCGGAGGAGCTCTACTTCCGCGGCGCCCTCTACGCCGCCCTGCCCAGCCACGCCGTTGCCGTCACGACCATCCTCTACGCGCTGACCACCGTCGGCAGCGGCGTGCCGCTGCTCGTGCTCGCGGCCGCGGCCGTTGGCCTGGTCACCGCGCTGCAGCGGCGCGTCACTGGCGGCATCCTCGGACCGGTCATCACCCACCTCACGTGGTCGACCGGCATGCTCCTGCTCCTGCCACCCGTCCTCGACCTCGTGAGATGAGATCCCATGAACCCCACCAACCAGCGCACCGCGGAGACCCCCGCTCCTCCGGTCACGACATCCACCTCGTCCCTGGACCGGCTGGCACTCGTCACTGGAGCGTCCGGCTACGTCGGCGGGCAGCTCGTCCCCCGGCTCCTCGCGGACGGGTGGCGGGTCCGGGTGCTGACCCGGCGGGCGGACTCGCTCGACGACCGGCCTTGGGCGGACGAGGTCGACGTCGTCGTCGGGGACGTCACGGACCGCGGCGTCCTCGGAAAGGCACTCAGCGGCATACGGACGGCGTATTACCTCGTCCACTCGATGGATGACCGCCCGGGCTTCGCCGAGCGCGACCGGGAGGCGGCAACCGCATTCGGTGAGGTGGCCCGGGAGCAGGGGGTCGGCCGCCTCGTCTACCTCGGCGGGCTGCATCCGGACGGCGAGGAGCTGTCTCCGCACCTGAAGTCCCGGGTCGAGGTCGGCCGCATCCTCCTCTCGTCCGGCGTGCCGACCGCCGTGCTGCAGGCCGCTGTCGTGCTCGGCGACGGCTCGGCGTCCTTCGACATGCTCCGCCATCTGACGACCCGGCTGCCCGCCATGGTGGCCCCGAAGTGGCTCGAGAACCGGATCCAGCCCATCGCCGTGGACGACGTGATGACCCTCCTCGTCGGAGCGGCCGAGCTGCCGGCGCACGTCAACCGCACGTTCGACATCGGCGGACCGGAGGTGCTGACCTAC
>DASUQN010000593.1:0-3583 GCA_036280515.1 Intrasporangium sp.
AGCCCAGTCATGGGATCAAGGATCGCTCTGGACCAGACGAGTCACCAAACGAGCAGGTGGTGCCGATAGGACAGGTGCGTTCGGCTGGACCCGTCAGCCACCCCACGTCCAAGTGTCGGTGCCCAGGACCGTCGCGACGGCCAGGACGAAAGGACTCACTGCCAAGGCGGTGAGAAGTTTGCGCAGCATGGGGGCTCCTAGGTATCGAGACACATGCTCAAGGGCACGGCGAGGGGAGGTGCCGTTGGGTGCATCGGTTACAGACTGCCAAACTTCGCGGCGTTTGCGGCGCCAGATGATAGCCACACGGGGTTTCTTTACGAAGTTCTTAACCTTTGCTGGCTCGATGAAACCGGAATCTGGCCACCCCTGTGTGTATCGCTCGGGCTCGAGGGAGCCCAAATCGAGAGCCGACGGCGCCGATTGGGGCTGGTCCGGTGACTGTGGAAGAATCAACGCTTCGTGACCCCACGGGGCACTGTCACGCAGCACCACCGACGAAAAGAGCCGAGATGAGCAAGCGCGCCCGCAAGCGCCGCTCCCGCAAGGGCAACGCCGCCAACCACGGCCGCAGGCCCAACGCCTGAGCGCAACCGAGAGAGCAGTCAGCGACACGTCCCATCGGGTGGATCCCGTGGGACGCGTCGCTGACTGCGCTATCGATCGTTGAAGGGTCGACTACCCTCGATGCGGTACACGCTCATCGAGATGCGCGCCATGATCGAGGTGCGGAGCGCGTCCGGTGCTCGCTCGGCACTGCAGGACCGCTTGATGAGGGCCTTGAGCGTCGTGTCCAGGTTGTACTCGTTGAGGCAGGGACCGCACTCGTCGAGGTGCGCCGCGATCTTCGCGCACTCCGACGGGCCGAGCTCGCCATCGAGGAACTCGTAGACCCGCAGCAGCGCTTCGGAGCAGTCCGCCTGTCCTGCCGCTCGCGGGTCGTCGCGCTCGCCCTGTCCCATCAGCGTTTCCCTCCAGCTCCGCCCGCAGGGACGAATCCCCGCTCGACGGCGTAATCGGTCAGCAGCTGCCGCAGCTGGCGGCGACCACGGTGGAGCCGGCTCATCACCGTGCCGATCGGGGTCTCCATGATCTCGGCGATCTCCTTGTAGGAGTAACCCTCGACGTCCGCGAAGTAGACGGCGAGCCGGAACTCCTCCGGGATCTCCTGGAGGGCTCGCTTGACGTCGCTGTCGGGGAGGTGGTCGAGTGCCTCGGCCTCCGCGGATCGCAGGCCGGACGACATGTGGGATGCCGCCCTCGCGAGCTGGTAGTCCTCGATGTCGGCCGAGTCGGCCTCGAGCGGTTGCCGCTGCTTCTTGCGGTAGCTGTTGATGTAGGTGTTCGTGAGGATGCGGTACAGCCAGGCCTTGAGGTTGGTGCCCGGCTTGTACTGGTGGAAGGCGGCGTACGCCTTCGCGTAGGTCTCCTGCACCAGGTCCTCGGCGTCGCTCGGGTTGCGCGTGGTGCGCAGGGCGGCGCTGTAGAGCTGGTCGAGGAGCGGCATCGCCTCGCGCTCGAACCGCGCGCGCCGTGCCTCATCGGTCTCGGCCGCGACGTCCACTGTGCTGTCGTCCGCAGGCCCCGACCCGCCTTGAGCCGGAACGTCCACGACTGAGATCCCCGAGGGCGGGTCGGTCTGCTTGTCCTTGGTCATTGCCTCCCACCCTAACCCCGTGGGAAGCGTCGCCGGAGCGGTCGCGTTTGCTGTCGCATCCGGCAGGCAGGTGACCATGCTGCGTAAACGCGGGTCAACCGGGCAGCATTCCCGCGATGCGCGTCAGCGCCTCGACGAGCGCAGGGCGCGCCCCCTTGGGGAAGCTGTGCGCACCCTCGACCTCGAGCAGCACGGCCCACTCCGGCACATATGGAGCCAGCTCCTCCGGCGTGCCGAAGGGATCGCGGGTCCCCTGCACCATCCAGGTCGGGTCGGGCGCGAGCGCCAGCTCGGCGTCACGCAGCCGGTCGGGCCGGTCTGCCTGACCCGGCAGGTGGAGCGGGAAGCTGAGCAGGAGCCCGGCGTCGGCCCCCAGCTCAGCGGCCGTCCGGCACGCCACCCGGGCACCCGCCGACCGGCCCCCGAGGACCAGCGGCGATGGCAGACGCCCGCGGCCCGACATCAGGGACGACACCATCGGCACCCACGCGGCATCGAGGGTCGGCGGGCGCCCGGCCACGCGGCGACCAGCGACGAGCCACGGTTGCTCGATGAGGACGACGGTCCAGCCAGCCCCGACGAGGACCTCGCGGGCGACCGTGAGGTCGAGGCTCTGCATTCCGCCCCCAGCCCCGTGCCCGAGGACCACGGTGCCGCGGGAACGAGGTGGGCGGCATACGTGAGCACGGCCCGGACCCTCCGGAGTGGGCAGCTCACGCACCTGCGCGGCCTCGCGCCCGACGGCGCTCATCCTCCGATGACCTCACCCGTCATGGGGTCGACGACGCCGACGAGCTCCTCATGGGGGGCCGGCTCGAGCAGGCCGGGACCGTTGCTCGACGTCGCGCCGACGGCACGCCCGATCGGGTGGGCCTCGAACCGGCCCGGCTGCGCGAACTCGAGCAGCTCACGCACCACGTCAGGGTCCTTCTCGGCCGGGTCGAGCCACTGCTCCCACTGCTCCGGCTCGAGGACCAACGGCTGCCGGTCGTGGATCCGGTCCATGCCGGGATCGGCCACGGTCGTGATGATGGTGAACGTCGTGAGCCACGCATCCGGGTGGCCGTCGGGCAGCTCCCGGTCGCGCCAGAACTCGTAGAGCCCCGCGAAGCCAACCTTTCCGCCGTCCGCCCGATGGATGAAGAAGGGCTGTTTGCGCGGCTTGCCCTTCGCGTCGACCGCGGTGGGCGACTTCTGCCACTCGTACCAACCGTCGGCCGGCACGATGCAGCGTCGTGAGAGGGCGGCCTTGGCGAACGCGCCCTTGCCCAGCACCGACTCCGCTCGGGCGTTGGTCATCCGCTGGCCCAGCTTGACGTCCTTGGCCCAGGCGGGCACCAGACCCCAGGTCAGGAGGCGCAGCTGCCGCGTGGGCTCGAGGTCCGGCGTGTCGGCGGCCTGCTCGGGCGCCTTGGCCGGGCGGGTCAGGACCACGAGCGCCTGCTTCGAGGGGGCCATGTTCCAGTCCGGCTCGCCGGGGGCGGGATGCTGCGGGTTCTTGAGGATGCTGCGGGCCGGTTCGTCGGAGCGGTCCTCGTCGATGTCGAACGCCTCGATCAGCTCGTCCGGCCTCGCGCTCGCGGCATACCTCCCACACATGGGCTTCAGCGTATGCCGCTGGGCTGACTCCCCGGGGTCGGCCGCCGCCCCAGCCCTCCCGCCCCCACTGCCCGCAGCACACCTGGCACCTGCCAGCTCCATCCGGAGAACAACCATCTGTGGAGTTGTCCGCTGCTCGGTGTGTTGCGCGTCGGTGGTGTCGGAGTCTGGGACGGGCTGAGGCTCCGGAAGGTGTGGGTATGTCGATAACGTAGGTACCACACCAGGAGGAATCCCGATGATCGTTCGTCGCATCGCTCGCCCCATGCTCGCCTCGGTGTTCATCGCCGCCGGGATCGAAGCACTCCGCAATCCCGGCGCGCGGGC
>DASUQN010000594.1:0-3512 GCA_036280515.1 Intrasporangium sp.
CGTTGGCCATCCGGGACAGGGCCGCCATCGGCTCGCCCTGCGAACCGGTGCTGATGAGCACCAGCTTGTCGTCGGGCAGATCGCCGAAGCGCTTGGCGTCAACGAGGATCCCGTCGGGCACGTGCAGGAAGCCGAGCTCCGATGCGATCCCCATGTTGCGGATCATCGAGCGGCCGACGAAGGCGACCTTGCGTCCGGCCTTCTCGGCCGCGTCGAGCACCTGCTGGACCCGGTGGACGTGGCTGCTGAAGCAGGCGACGATGATGCGCCGCTCGGCATGCCGGAAGACCTTGTCGATCGCCGGCGCGATCTCGAGCTCAGGAGTGGTGAAGCCGGGCATTTCGGCGTTCGTCGAGTCGGTGAGGAACAGGTCCACGCCCTCCTCCCCCAGTCGGGCGAAGGCACGCAGGTCGGTGATCCGACCATCGAGCGGCAGCTGGTCCATCTTGAAGTCACCGGTGTGGAGCAGGGTGCCGGCGCGGGTGCGCACGAACACGGCGAGCGCGTCGGGAATCGAGTGGTTCACCGCCACGAACTCGAGGTCGAAGGCGCCGACCCGCTCGCGCTGTCCCTCCGCAACGGCCAGGGTGAAGGGACGGATGCGGTGCTCCTTGAGCTTGGCCTCGATGAGCGCCAGCGTCAGGGTCGAGCCGATGAGCGGGATGTCCTCCTTGAGGCGGAGCAGGTAGGGAACGGCTCCGATGTGGTCCTCGTGCCCATGCGTGAGGACGATGGCCTCGATGTCGCCGAGACGGTCCCGGAGGTAGGCGAAGTCAGGCAGGATCAGGTCGACCCCCGGATGGTGGTCCTCGGGGAAGAGCACGCCGCAGTCGATGACGAGCAGCCGGCCCTGGGTCTCGAGGACGGTCATGTTCCGACCTACCTCGCCGAGCCCGCCCAACGCGACGACCCGCAGGCCGTTGCTGGGCAGTGCGGGCGGATCGGTCAGCTCGGGGTGAGGGTGGCTCACAGGGTTCCTGTCGGTCGAGTGCGAGGTGAGGCGAGCTGGCCCGGCCAGCGGTATGGGCGCACTGGTCAGGCGACCGTGGCCAGAGCGGAGCGGACGAGCTGCCGCTGCTCGGGGGTCGCCTCCACGAGCGGGAGCCGCACCACGGCTGACTCGATGAGGCCCTGCTCGGCAAGGGCCGCCTTGGCCATGATGGCGCCCTGCGTGACGTTCATGACGGCGTCCACCATGGCGTGGAGCGACCGGTGGATGGCACGGGCATCGTCCCAGCGGCCCTCCACGACCGCGTCGGCGAAGCGCCGGTAGACGGCGGGGCACGTCTGTGAGGTCACGCCGACGAATCCGACGCCGCCGTTGACGAAGTGGGCCAGGTTCATCGCGTCGTCGCCGGAGTACCAGTCGAGGCCGGTCGCCTCCATGAGCTGGCTGGCGAGCCACAGGTCGGCACGGGCGTCCTTCACGGCGACAATGCGCTCGTGCTCGGCTATCTGCAGGTATGTCTCGCGGGCGATGGCGATGCCGGATCGACCGGGGATGTCGTAGACCATGACCGGAAGGTCACTCGCGTCAGCGAGGGCGAGGAAGTGGGCGACGAGGCCGGCCTGCGGCGGCTTGTTGTAGTACGGCGTGACGGCGAGGACCGCGTTGGCACCCACCTTCTCGGCGACACGCACGGACTCGACGCTCTTGGCAGTGTCGTTGCTGCCCGCGCCTGCGACGATGACGGCGCGGTCACCGACCGCGCCGATGACGACCCGGAGCAGGTCCTCCTTCTCGGCCGCCGTGGTCGTCGGCGACTCTCCCGTCGTCCCGGACACGATGATGCCGTCGTGGCCCTGGTCGACCAGGTGCGTCGCCAACCGCTGCGCGGAGTCCAGGTCGACTGATCCGTCCGCCCGCATCGGCGTCACCAGCGCCGAGAGGACACGTCCAAGCCGGGGTGCGTCTGCCATGGGGCAAGGTTAGCGCCCGCTGCCTCCCGGGCTTCCACGCGGCGTCCGCCCGGATCGAGTGAACCGCTTTGGAGGTCATTCCCCCCGAAACGTGTTCACTCGATCAGAGCTGACGGCGGAGCACACAAAGCGAGGCACTACTCGCTCGGGGGTCCGAGTAGTGCCTCGCCACCCATGCCATCGCGTGGCCGGCGGCGGCGTTACACGGCTCGGGGCGAATTCTGGCGGGGGTGTCAGGCGCGGACGTAGGTGACCCAGGCAAACCCGTCGTGCGCGTCGCGCTCGGTCTCCTGCCACTGCGTGGAGTCGATCTCGGGGAAGGTCACCGAGCCCTCTGGGGACTGGTCGACCTCGGTGATGACGAGGCGCGCGGCATACGGCATGGCCTCCCGGTAGACCTCTCCGCCGCCGACGATGAACACCTCGTCGGCCGGCCCGGCGAGGCTCAGGGCCTCAGCAAGCGAGTGCGCGGTCTCGACGTCCGGGTGGCGCCAGTCCTCCCGCCGGGTCAACACGATGCTCCGACGGCCGGGCAGCACGCCCATCGCCTCGAACGTGCGCCGGCCCATGATCATCGGGTGACCCATCGTCGTGCGCTTGAAGAACCTGAGGTCCTCGGAGATGTGCCACGGCATCGAGGAGCCGTCGCCGATCACGCCATTGCGGCCGACGGCGGCGATCATCGTCACGTTCGTCATGGAGCCACTGTGGCAGCAAGTGCCCCGGCTCAGACAGCGATCGGGGCGCGGATGCTCGGCTCAGCCACGTAGTCGACGAGCTCGAAGTCGTCCAGGTCGAACTCGTCGATGCTCGTCCTGCCGGGGGTGATGCGCATGGTCGGCAGCGGGTGTGGGGTGCGCCCCAGCTGGAGCCGGGCCTGCTCGAGGTGGTTGAGGTAGAGGTGGGCGTCGCCCAGCGTGTGGACGAACTCACCGGGCTGCAGGTCGGTCAGCTGGGCCACCATCTGCGTCAACAGCGCATAGCTCGCGATGTTGAACGGCACGCCGAGGAAGATGTCGGCGCTGCGCTGGTAGAGCTGGCACGAGAGGCGGCGTCTGCCGTCAGCTCCGGGCGGCGAGACATAGAACTGGAACAGCGCGTGGCACGGCGGCAGCGCCATCTCGTCGACGTCAGCGACGTTCCAGGCCGACACGATGAGGCGCCGGGAGTCGGGATTGGTGCGGATCTGGTCGATGACCTTGGCGATCTGGTCGACGCGGCGCCCGTCCGGGGTCGGCCAGGAGCGCCACTGGTATCCGTAGATCGGCCCGAGGTTGCCGTCCTTGTCGGCCCACTCGTCCCAGATCGAGATCCCGCGCTCCTGGAGCCACCGCACGTTCGTGTCGCCCCGCAGGAACCACAGCAGCTCCCCGATGATCGAGCGCAGGTGCAGCTTCTTCGTCGTCATCGCCGGGAAGCCGTCGGCGAGGTCGAAGCGCATCTGGTGGCCGAAGACGCTGAGCGTCCCGGTCCCGGTCCGGTCGGACTTCTCCTGCCCGTGGGCCAGGACGTGGTCGAGGAGATCAAGGTACTGCCGCACACGGGCAGCCTAGTTCGCCGCGGTGTCAGTGAGGAGGAGGTGAGGCCGTATG
>DASUQN010000595.1:0-3455 GCA_036280515.1 Intrasporangium sp.
ATCTCCCTGCCTCGCCCCCTGACTCCCTCCCTGCCTCGCTCCCTGACTCGAGTGGCCCCGGAATGCACAGCCCCTGGAGGGCGGTGCCTGTGGATGATGAGGCCACTCGAGTTTGGGGGAGCGCGGGGCTCGGAATCTGTGGATGGGGGGGCCACTCGAGTGTGGGGGCGCTCGACGGGGTGGCGGAGTCCGCGTAGGTTCGGGTCACCATGTTCGGGCTCGCGCGGATCAACAACGAGGAGGCCGGCGCTCTGACGACGGCGCTCCTCGCCTGCTGTGACGTACCTGCCTGGGCAGAGGCGCTCGTCGCGGGCCGTCCCTATGCCAGCCTCGCCGACCTCATGGCCGAAGCCGACGCGGCCGCTCGGCGGCTGAGCCACGAGGAGGTCGGGCGCGCACTGGCGGCTCATCCCCGGATCGGCGAACGTGCGCCGGGGTCCGGCACCGAGGCCGGCTGGTCGCGGCAGGAGCAGTCCACCGTCTCGCGCGACGAGCGCACCCAGGGTGACCTGCTCGAGGGCAACCGGGCGTACGAGGAGCGCTTCGGGCGGGTTTTCCTCATCTGCGCCACGGGCCTGCCCGCCGACGAGATCCTCGGCTCGTTGCGACTACGCCTGGGCAACGACGACGTGACCGAGGAAGCGGTTGTCGCGGAGGAGCTCCGCAAGATCGCACTGCTCAGACTGCGCAAGCTCGTCGAGGAGGGACGCACGCGATGAGCGCCATCACCACGCACGTCCTGGACACGGCTCGGGGGTGCCCGGCCGAGGGTCTGGCCGTGCGACTCGAGTCAGTGCCGGAACGGCCTGACTCCGCCGACCTGAGCCGGCAGACGCTCGGCACCGCAGCGACGAACTCCGACGGTCGCGTTCCCGAGCTGGGCCCGGATCACGTCGAGGCGGGGACGTACCGGCTCGTCTTCGACACCGCTGCCTACTTCGCCGCGACGGGCCAGACCGGGTTCTTCCCCCAGGTCAGCCTGACGTTCACGGTGACCGACCCCGAGCAGCACTACCACGTGCCGGTGCTGCTCAGCCCGTTCGGCTATTCCACCTACCGAGGGAGCTGAGAAGCATGGCCATCAGGCTCGGAGCCAACCAGTACGGCAAGGCGGAGGTCCATGTCGTCCGCGTCTACCGGGACACGCCCCGGCACGAGATCCGCGACCTGACCGTCAGCACCTCGTTGCGCGGAGACTTCAGTGCGGCCCACGTCAAGGGCGACCAGGCGGAGGTGCTGCCCACCGACACGCAGAAGAACACGGTGTTCTCCTTCGCCAAGGAGAAGGGCATCGAGTCGCCGGAGCAGTTCGGCCTCGCGCTGGCGGACCACTTCCTGGAGGCGGCTCCCCGGGCCGACGGGGCGCGCATCGAGGTGCGGGAGGAGGCGTGGAGCCGCATCGATGTGGATGGGCAGGGCCACGACCACGCGTTCGTCCAAACCGGTGGCGGCGCTCGCACAGCCGTCGTCCAAGTCGACGGTCGGGGCGATGACCGGCGAGCGCACGTCGTGTCGGGGATCAGCGACCTCGTCGTCCTCAAGTCGACGGGGTCGGAGTTCCACGGCTTCCTCAAGGACAAGTACACGACCTTGGCCGAGACGGACGACCGGATCCTCGCGACGTCACTCGTCGCCCGTTGGCGGTACAACGCGCTGGACGTCGACTGGGGCAAGTCCCACGACACCGTCAAGGCGCTGCTCCTCCGGCGTTTCGCCGAGATTCACTCCTACGCACTACAGCAGACGCTCTACGGGATGGGCGAGGCCGTGCTCGAGCAGTTCCCGGCCATCGACGAGATCAGGCTGTCGGCCCCGAACAGGCACCACTTCCTGGTGGACCTGTCGCCCTTCGGCGTCGAGAACCCCGGCGAGGTGTTCCACGCGGCGGATCGGCCGTACGGGCTCATAGAGGCGACGGTCGAGCGCGACGACGCGACCGACCCCGGCTCGGCGTGGCACAGCACCCCCGGCTTCGTCTGATCGAATCAGTCGAGTGTGCAGTTCGTGCCGGCCCTCATCGGCATGAACTGCACACTCGACGAAATGGGTGCGGCATGAACTGCACACTCGACGAAATGGGGGCGGAGGGCTGGGAGGAGGCGTGGGTGTGGGAGCGAACTCAGCGGCATACGGGCTATGGAGTGATGTGCAGCGACGGGTGGCGGTTGACGTCCTTGTAGAGCAGGTAGCGGAACCGGCCGGGACCCGCCGCGTAGCAGGCCTGGGGACAGAAGGCGCGCAGCCACATGAAGTCGCCCGCCTGCACCTCGACCCAGTCGCGGTTGAGCAGGTACATCGCCTTGCCCTCGAGGACGTAGAGCCCGTGCTCCATGACGTGCGTCTCCGGGAAGGGAATGACGCCGCCGGGCTGGAAGGTCACGATGGTGACGTGCATGTCGTGGCGGAGGTCGGTCGGGTCGACGAAACGCGTCGTCGCCCACGTGCCGGCGGTGTCGGGCATCGGGACCGGCTCGACGTCGCGCTCGTTGAGGACGAGCGGCGGCGGCGCGTCGAGGCCGTCGACGCGCTCGTAGCGCTTGCGGATCCAGTGGAAGCGCGCCGGCTCGCCCGCGGTGTTGTGGAGGGTCCACCTCGAACCGGGCGGCAGGTAGGCGTAGCCGCCCTCGGTCAGCACGGTGAGCTCGTGGCGCGCGCCGTCGATGCTCAGGGTGACGCGCCCCTCGACGACGAAGAGCACGCCCTCGGCCTCGGTGTCCGGCTCAGGTCGGGCGCTGCCGCCGCCGGGGGAGACCTCGACGACGTACTGGGCGAAGGTCTCGGCGAAGCCCGTGAGCGGCCGCGCGATGATCCACACCCGGGTGCCATCCCAGTGGGGGAGCAGGCTCGCCGTGATGTCGGACATCGTGCGCGCGGGGATGACGGCGTAGGCCTCGGTGAACACCGCGCGGTCGGTCGTCAGGTCGGTCTGCTTCGGCAGGCCGCCTCGCGGGGCGTAGTAGCGAGGGCTGGAGTCCATGCCCCCATCTTCCTCACGTACTTGGGCGGAGGGGTGAATCGTGGCCGGGCTTGACGTAGTGATCCGGGCGAAGCGCGTCATGACGCCGGCCGGGGAGGCGGCGCGCGAGGTTGGCGTGGCGGCAGGACGCATCGTCGCGGTCGAGCCCCTGGGTGCCGGGCTCGATGCGTCAGTCGTCGTCGATCTCGCCGAGGACGAGGTGTTGCTGCCCGGTCTCGTCGACACCCACGTCCACGTCAACGATCCGGGACGGACCGAGTGGGAAGGGTTCGCGTCGGCGACTCGGGCCGCAGCGGCGGGGGGCGTCACGACGATCATCGACATGCCGCTCAACAGCATCCCGCCCACGGTCGACGTCGCGGCTCTCGAGGTGAAGCGCAAGACGGCTGAGGGTCAGACGTGGGTCGACGTCGGCTTCTGGGGTGGCGCCGTGCCGGGGAACGTGCGGGAGCTTGCCCCGCTGCACGAGGAGGGGGTG
>DASUQN010000596.1:0-6196 GCA_036280515.1 Intrasporangium sp.
GGCCTCCGCGATACACCCGCCTATCGACTGCTGACCCCAGCTGCAGCAGGTGCTGGCAGTCGGTAAGCGGGTGTGTTGCAGGCTAGGTCTGGGGGCGGAGCCGCTCGGGCAGGTGGCCGGCGTCCACGAGCCAGGCCACGGTGTCGCGGATGGTGTCATCGAAGGGCCGAGGCTCGATGCCGAACTGGCCCCGCGCGGGCGAGTCGTCGAAGCGGGTGTCGCAGGCGATGGCCGCGATCCCCTCGACGTCCGCTGGGTAGTGCCACCGTTTGCTCGTCACGCGGTCGAGCGGCTCCAGGGGCCTGGCCAACAGGGTGGCCAGCCTCTCGGGGAGGTCCACGTGCGGACGGCGACGCCCGACGGCAGCCGCGACCGCGGCGAAGGTGTCCCGTCCGGTGACGTGGGTGCCCGGCACGACGTACCGGCGGGGCCCGCGACCGGGCTCGAGACACGCGACGACCAGCTCGGCGACATCGCGCACGTCCACCATGTGGATGCCCCCCTTGGGCCAGATCGGCAAGAGCCCTCGTGCGACCCACGTCAGCCTGTTGTTCTGTTCCGACACGTACGGGTCCAAGGGGCCGTGCACCCCGCCGGGGTAGATGCTGACGACCGGCGCCCCCGCGTCCTGGAACTCGCGGGCGACGAGCTCGGAGTCGATCTTGCTCCGGGCGTAGGTGGCCGTCTGGTCGCCGATCGGCAGACCCGGTCCAGAGCCGTCCCGCCGAAAGAGGGCCGCCGTGCTCGAGACATGGACAACGGGGTCGGCGCCTGCCGCGACCCCCGCACCGAGGACGACCCGGGTCGCGACGACATTGGTTTCGCCAATGAGGCGTGCATCGCGCGGGCGGAGCGAGAAGATCGCGGCGGCGTGGACGACGGCATCGCAGCCCTCGAGCCCGTGAGCGACGACGTCTGCGTCCCGGACGTCGCCGACGACGAGGTCCGTCGGGGAGATGCCGTGCGGACCGAAGGTGAGGGGGACCTGTTCGGGTCGGCGGACGAGGAGTCGCACGTCGTGACCGGCCGCAACGAGCGCGGCGACGATGTGCGACCCGACGAAGCCGGTCCCGCCTGTGACGAAGGCCTTCATTCGTCGAGTGTCCCGCTCGCTCAGGCCGATTGAGGTGGGTTCCCGAACTGTCGCGATTGCCCCGTGCGGTTTGGCAGAGTAGGGGTCATGGCCAAGCGAGCACTGCGGATCAGGGTCGAGATCGTGAGCTCGCCGGAGGGACCGGTCGAGACGCGGCCCGGGCGGATCATGATCGTGCCGCCGCACGTGACCTTCGAGGACTTCGGTCTGGCCGTCGACCGGGCCCTGGGGCGCTGGGACCTCGCCGAGCTCCGGATGTTCCAGACCGGTAGAGGCGGTGGGGCGGCCCCTGATCGCCTCGGCTGGGAGGAGCGGGTCGCAGGGAAGGTCAAGCCCGGCGACGTGTTCGCCTACCGGTTCGGTGAGGACGGCTGGGACCACGAGTGCACCGTCGAGGCCTACGACGACCCGGTCGAGGCCTTCGGACGAGAGACGCACACCGCGCATGCGATCGCCGGCTGGGGCACGGTGCCGGACCAGGCCGGCAACACCGCTCCGCCGTCCACCGTCGACGAGAGCGGTCACGTGCCCCTCTGGCCCGACCTCGCCCGCCTGCGCCGCCTCGACGGTGGCGAGGTCCGCCGCGCAGCCTTTGCCGGCGACCTCCCGGCACTCGCGCGCGCCGTCACGGGCTCGAACCTCGAGTACGCGCTCCAGTTCGTGGGCGATGCGCTGCTGAAGGCTCGACGCGCGTCGGGCGGCGCAGAAGGGGCCGCGGCCAGCGAGTCCGACGCCGAGGTCGCCCGGCTGCTCACGGCCATGGCTGGACGCCTCCACGAGCGGGGCTGGACCGGCGACGAGTACCTTGCCCAGGACATCGAGGCGGAGCTGGCCGGCACCCAGCCGGAGCTGCGCCCACTGGCCGTCGACGTCTCCGAACTCGTCCAGATCATGTCCTCCGGCGGCGACTTCCGCTCCGAGGGCCGGCTCAATCTCGACACGGGTGAGATCAACGAGTTCCAGCCCTTCGGCGACCGCTTCGGCGCCTATGACGACGAGGAGGACGAGGACGCCGAGGAGGCGACCGAGGCGGCCGAGTCGTGGACCAACGTCGCCTGGATCGAGTCGGGCAGTCGCGACGGCTGGTACGACATGTCCTATTTCGCCGAGCTGCAGCACGACCCCAACGTGGCCGACCGGCTGACGCGCGCCATCGAGGGGCGGGGCGCGTTCCGCCGCTTCAGGGACACGGTCGACCAGCTCGACCTCACGGAGAGGTGGTACGAGTTCTCGGGCGACCGTCAGCTCGGTCGCGCCCGTCAGTTCCTCGCGGAGCACGGCGTCCGACCCGTCTGACGGTTTGGGGTGGGGAGGGCGGGAGGAGCGGGACGGTGCGTGCGTCGGGGAGCCGGCTCAGCGGCATACGGCATCGGTGGTGTGAAGGGCACCTCCACGCCGCCGGTAACCTTGGCGGGTGCCTGACACCACCACGCTCACCGTCCAAGACGCCCTGCTGACGCTGCAGAAGTTCTGGACCGACCGAGGTTGCATGATCGTGCAGCCCTTCAACACCGAGGTCGGCGCCGGGACGATGAACCCCGCGACCATCCTCCGGGTCCTCGGTCCCGAGCCGTGGCGCGTGGCCTACGTCGAGCCGAGCGTGCGGCCGGACGACTCCCGCTACGGCGAGAACCCGAACCGCCTCCAGACGCACACCCAGTTCCAGGTCATCCTCAAGCCCGACCCCGGCAACCCCCAGGAGCTCTACCTCGAGTCGCTCGAGGCGCTCGGCATCGACATCCGGGCGCACGACATCCGATTCGTCGAGGACAACTGGGCCCAGCCGGCCATCGGTGCGTGGGGCCTCGGCTGGGAGGTCTGGCTCGACGGCATGGAGATCACGCAGTTCACCTACTTCCAGCAGGTGGGCGGGCAGAACCTCGACCCCGTCTCCGTCGAGCTGACCTACGGCATCGAGCGGATCATGATGGCGCTCCAGGGCGTGACGCACTTCAAGGACATGGAGTACGCGAAGGGGATCAGCTACGGCGAGGCGTTCGGCCAGAGCGAGTACGAGATGTCGCGCTACTACCTCGACGACGCCGACATCCAGACCAACCGCGACCTCTTCGACCGCTACACGGCCGAGGCGCAGCGGCTCATCGACGCCCGGCTGCCGGTCCCGGCGCACACGTACGTCCTCAAGAGCTCGCACGCGTTCAACGTCCTCGACTCGCGCGGCGCCATCTCGACGACGGAGCGCGCGAAGGCGTTCGGCATGATGCGCCGGCTCGCGCGCGAGGTGTCCCGCCTGTGGGTCGAGCGGCGCGAGGAGCTCGGCTTCCCGCTGCTCGGCGCCGACCTGCCGCCGATGGAGGGTCGGGCGGTCATGCCGCCTTTCCGTGGGGCCGAGGTGACCACGGAGTCGTATGCCGCTGAGCTCGCTTCGCTTGCCCCCGACGTCACGCGCCGGCTGGCTCTCGAGATCGGCGTCGAGGAGCTGCCGCCGCACGTCGTGCCCGAGGCGATCGAGCAGGTCCGGAGGGGCCTGACGGAGCGGCTCGGGGCCACGCGCCTGCCGCACGGGCCGGTCGTCGTGCATGGGACGCCGCGCCGGATCGTGGCTCTCGTGGAGGGCGTCGGCGCGCACGAACCGGACGCCGAGACGCTGCGCAAGGGGCCGAAGGTTGCTGCCGCGTTCGGGCCGGACGGTGCGCCGACCAAGGCGGCCGAGGGGTTCGCGCGCGGCCAGAAGGTCGACGTGACCGAGCTGGTGCGAGCGGAGTTCGACGGGGTCGAGCACGTGGCGGTCCGAGTCCACGAGACCGGGCGCGGGGTGCTCGAGGTGGTGGGATCGATCATCGCCGGCGTGGTCGCCGGGCTGCGCGCGGACAAGAACATGCGCTGGAGCGACCCCGAGCTCGCCTACAGCCGTCCGATCCGATGGATCGTCGCGCTCTGGGGCGACACCGTCGTGCCCGTCGAGGTGTCGGGCCTGAGGTCGGGGCGGACGACCTATGGCGAGCGGACCGAGGCCGGGCCTCTCATCCAAGTCGAGAACGCCGACGTCCTGCTGCCCAAGCTCGCCGAGCGGGGCTTCATCGTCGATCCGGCGGAGCGGCGGAAGAGCGTTGTGGCGCAAGCTCACTCGCTGGCCGCGTCGGTGGGTGGCGGCGTCGACACCGAGGGCGAGGCCGCGCTCGTCGACGAGATCACCAACCTCGTCGAGGCGCCGCACGGCATCCTCGGGTCCTTCGAGGAGCGCTACCTCGAGCTGCCGGAGCAGATCCTCACGACGGTGATGCGCAAGCACCAGCGCTACCTGCCGGTGCGGACGGCCGACGGCGCGCTCATGCCGTACTTCGTCACCATGGCCAACGGCGACTGCGACGACGACCTCGTGCGCGTGGGCAACGAGAACGTCCTGCGGGCCCGCTACGAGGACGCGGCGTTCTTCTACGCCGCCGACCTCAAGATGCCGCTCGCCGAGCTGCGGGCCGGCGTCGCGAAGCTGACCTTCGAGGAGCGGGTCGGCTCGATGGCCGACCGCGCCGACCGGATCCGGGACGTGGCCGCGGCGCTGGCCGAGCACGTCTCGCTCGACGCGTCGGAGGGTGAGACGTTGTCCCGGGCCAGCGAGCTGGCGAAGTTCGACCTCGCCTCGCAGATGGTCGTCGAGCTGTCCAGCCTCGCCGGCTACATGGCGCGCGAGTACGCCCTCAAGGCCGGCGAGACGCCCGAGGTGGCCGCCGCGCTCTACGAGATGGAGCAGCCGCGGACCGCCGGCGGGGCGCTGCCCGAGTCGCGGCCGGGTGCGCTGCTCGCCCTGGCCGACCGGTTCGACCTGCTCATGGCGATGTTCGCGCTCGGCGCGAAGCCGACCGGGTCGTCGGATCCCTTCGCGCTGCGTCGCGCGGCGCTCGGTGTCATCGGCATCCTGCGCTCGCAGCCGACGCTCTCGGCGATCTCGGTCGAGCGCGGGCTGTCGGCCGCGGCGGACCAGCTGCGCCAACAGGGTCTCGAGGTGAGCGCCGAGTCGATCGCCGACGCCCGCGAGTTCGTGACCGGCCGGTTCGGCCAGCAGCTGCGCGAGGAGGGCGTGCCGTCCACGCTCGCCGGGGCGGTGCAGCCGCTCGCCGGGTCGCCGGGCAGGGCCGAGGCGGCGCTGCGCGACATCGAGACGGTCCGTGGGCGCGATGGCTTCGCGAAGCTCGTGGAGGCCACCCAACGCATCACCCGCATCGTGCCGGAAGGCAGCCCAGCGGCATACGACACCTCGTTGCTGCGTGAGGACGCCGAGCGAGCGCTGCACGAGAAGGTCGCTGCCCTGCCCGACCTCGCCGGTGCCACGCTGCCCGAATGGGCGGAAGCGGCGACGGGGACGGTGGCCGCGCTCGAGCGGTTCTTCGACGAGGTGCTCGTCATGGCCGAGGAGCCGGACCTGCGGGCGGCTCGCCTCGGGCTGCTCCAGACCGTCGTCGAGCGGGCTCCCCGCGGGATCGACTGGCGGGCCCTCCACTCGGCTCTGTCCGACTGACCCTCCCGCCGCCAGACCCCGCAACACGCCCGGTACCTCGGAACTCACCCCTGGAATTTCCCGGGTGAGTTCCGAGGCGCCGGGCGTGTTGCGCAGCGGACGGCGAGGGAGACTGGGCACACACCGAGCCGTGGAGGCGCCATGATCATCGACTGTGCCCTGTACCGTGACGGTCGCCGTCAGCAGGAGGGGGTGCTCACCCTCGAACAGGCGGCGGCGCTCCACCGCGACGGCAGCGACGGGTTCGCCTGGTTGGGCACGTTCGAGCCCGGCCCCGAGGAGCTGGAACGCATCCGCGACAGCTTCGGCCTCCATGAGCTGGCCGTCGAGGACGTCAAGAGCTTCCACCTGCGTCCCAAGGTCGAGCAGTACGGTCAGGGGGTCGAGCTCGTCATCCTCCGCACGGCCCGCTACGACGACGACCGAGAAGAGGTCGACTTCGGTGAGATCAGCGTCTTCATCGCACCGACCTTCGTCATCACCGTCCGGCAGGGAGTGGCGAGTGAGCTGCACTCGGCGCGCACCAACCTCGAGGCGCACCCGAAGCTGCTGGCGGAGGGCAGCCCGGCGGTTCTCTGGGCCATCCTCGACCAGGTCATCAAGAGCTATGGTCCCGTCGTCGCCGA
>DASUQN010000597.1:0-6238 GCA_036280515.1 Intrasporangium sp.
CTTCCACACATGCGCGGGTCCACGGCCATGGCCAGTTACACTCACCTGCGGAAGACATCCTTTAACCACCGTCCCGTGAGGCGGGGAAGGAGGTCCAGCGGCTGTGACCTGCCCTGACCTGAGTGCACCGGCCCCAAGTACCACCACCCCCGAGGACGCCAGAGACGTCTTCAGCGCGGACGAGATCTCCCGGGCGCTGCGGCGCATCGGTCACGAGATCCTCGAGCGCAACAAGGGAGCCTCGGATCTCGTCCTCCTCGGCATCCCGTCCCGCGGCGTTCCGCTCGCGCACCGGCTCGCCGCGGCGATCTCTTCGGTGGAGCGCACCGACGTCCCTGTCGGCCAGCTCGACATCACGCTCCACCGTGACGACCTGCGCCGCAACCCGGTTCGGGCGGCCGGGCGCACCGAGATTCCCGACGGCGGCATCGACGACCGGGTGGTCGTGCTCGTCGACGACGTCCTCTACTCCGGCCGGACCATCCGGGCCGCCCTCGACGCCCTCTCGGAGCTGGGCCGGCCCAAGGCAGTCCGGCTCGCCGTGCTCGTCGACCGCGGGCACCGGGAGCTGCCGATCCGGCCCGACCATGTGGGAAAGAACCTGCCGACCTCGCGGGACGAGCGGGTCCACGTGCGCGTGGCCGAGGTCGACGGACTCGACGTCGTGCGGATCAGCGGGGGTGCGGGCCGATGACCAAGCACCTGATCTCCTCCGCCGACCTGACCCGGGGCGAGGTGGAGGCCATCCTCTCGACGGCCGAGTCGATGCACGACCTCCAGCGCCGTGAGGTCAAGAAGGTCCCGACCCTGCGCGGGCGGACCGTGATCAACTTCTTCTTCGAGGACTCGACGAGGACCCGGTCGTCGTTCGAGATCGCCGGCAAGTGGATGTCCGCCGACACGATCAACCTGTCGGCCAAGGGATCCTCGACCTCCAAGGGCGAGAGCCTGCGGGACACCGCCATGACGATCGACGCGATGGCGGTTGACGCGCTCGTCATCCGACACAACGCCTCCGGGGCCTGCCACCAGGTCGCGCAGTGGGTGCGCTGCTCGGTGATCAACGCCGGTGACGGCACGCATGAGCACCCCACACAGGCGCTGCTCGACGCCTACACGCTCCGGTCGCGGGTGGGGGAGCTCGACGGCAGGCACGTCGTCATCGTCGGTGACCTCACGCACTCCCGCGTCTTCCGCAGCAACGTCATCACCCTGAAGACCCTGGGGGCCAGGGTCACGGTCGTGGCGCCACCGACGCTCATGCCGAGCGGTATCACGGAGTGGAGCAAGGCCGACGGCTTCGCCACCTCCTGGGACCTTGACACGGTGCTCGAGGGCGACGACCCCGTCGACGCGGTGATGATGCTGCGGGTCCAGCGCGAGCGGATGACCGGTGGCTACTTCCCGACGCCGCGCGAGTACACCGTGGGATACGGGCTGACCAAGGAGCGGCTCGACCGACTCGTATCACGCAACCCCGACGTGCTGGTCCTGCACCCCGGACCGATGAACCGCGGACTCGAGATCGCGCCCGAGGCAGCCGACAGCGCCCAGTCCGTCGTCCTCGACCAGGTCTCCGCGGGCGTCGCGGTGCGCATGGCGGTCCTCTACCACCTGCTGGCTGGCAGCGACGACACGCCGGCGACTCCGGCGAGAGCCGTGACCGCCACACCCGAGGGGGTCCTCCGATGACCCGCCTGCTCGTCCGGGGAGCCCGCATCCTTGGCGGCGACGGAGCGGACCTGCTGGTCGAGGATGGAGTGATCCGCGAGGTCGGTTCGATCACGCGGGCGACAGCGGACGATGTCATCGACGCGGACGGGCTCGTGGCGCTGCCGGGCCTGGTCGACCTCCACGTGCACCTGCGCGAGCCGGGCCGGGAGGACGCCGAGACCATCGCGACCGGATCGACGGCCGCTGCAGCAGGAGGCTTCACCGCCGTGCTCGCGATGGCCAACACGAACCCGGTGACCGACACCGGCGAGGCGGCGGAGCGGGTGCTCGACCTGGGCCGGACCTGTGGCCTCGTCGAGGTCGTCCCCGTCGGTGCCGTGACGAAGGGTCTCGAGGGTGCCGAGCTCGCGGAGCTCGGCCTGATGGCGAGGTCCCGCGCGCGGGTGCGCGTCTTCTCGGACGACGGGCGGTGCGTCCAGGACGCCCGCATCATGCGGCGCGCGCTGGAGTACATCAGGCCCTTCGGCGGCGTCATCTCCCAGCACGCGCAGGACGCCCGCCTCGCCGACTCGTCGGCGTGCTGCCACGAGGGCGAGCTCTCCGGCCGGCTCGGCCTACCCGGCTGGCCGGGCATCGCCGAGGAGTCCATCGTCGCCCGCGACGTCATGCTCGCCCGACACACCGGCTCGCGAGTGCACGTCGCACACGTCTCGACCGCGGGCACGGTCGAGGTGATCCGCTGGGCCAAGGCGCAGGGGATCGACGTGACGGCAGAAGTGACGCCCCATCACCTGGCCCTCACGACGGACCTGCTCGTCGGCTACGACCCGGTCTACAAGGTCAACCCACCCCTTCGCCCGACGGAGGACGTCGAGGCCCTCCGGGCCGGACTGGTCGACGGCACGATCGACGTCGTCGCGACCGACCACGCACCCCACGCCAGGCACGACAAGCAGCACGCCTTCGCCGACGCTGCCTTCGGGATGCTCGGGCTGGAGACGGCGCTCAACGTCGTCAGCGAGGTGCTCGTCCGCCCGGGCCTGCTCGACTGGGCCGCCGTCGCGCGGATCATGTCGACGGCGCCGGCCCGGATCGGCCGCCTCACCGAGCAGGGACGGCCGCTCGAGCCCGGCGCGCCGGCGAACCTCACCCTGGTGGACCCGGACCGCGAGGTCACGATCGATGCGGCGGCCAGCCGGAGCCGCTCACGCAACAACCCCTGGCACGGGCGCACCTTCCGCGGTGCCGTGCACTCGACCATCCACCGCGGGACGGTCACCCACAGCACCGACCAGACCGTGATGGAGAGCGCATCGTGACCCTGAAACCTCCCAGCCGGACCGGGCTCGCCGGGCCCGCGGGGCTCGTTCGTGAGCCAGCACTGCTCGTCCTCGAGGACGGGCGTGTCTTCCGTGGCCTGTCCTACGGGGCGGTCGGCGAGACCCTGGGCGAGGCCGTCTTCTCGACCGGCATGACCGGGTACCAGGAGACGCTCACGGATCCGAGCTACCACCGGCAGGTCATCGTCATGACGGCTCCGCACGTGGGCAACACCGGGGTCAACGACGAGGACGGCGAGTCGCACCGGATCTGGGCGGCCGGGTACGTCGTGCGCGACCCGGCGCTCCGCTCGTCGAGCTGGCGGGCGACGCGGGAGCTCGAGGACGAGCTGCGCGACCAAGGGGTCGTCGGCATCTGCCAGGTCGACACGCGGGCTCTCACCCGACACCTCCGTGAGCGCGGGTCCATGCGCGTTGGCGTCTTCAGCGGTTCGGCGGCCCAGCGTCCGGAGTCCGAGCTGCGCGACGTGGTGCTCGCAGCCCCCGTCATGGCCGGCTCCGCCCTCGCTGAGGAGGTGACGACCAACGAGCCGTACGTCGTCCCGGCCAGGGGCGAGAGGCGATTCACGGTGGCGGCGCTCGACCTCGGCATCAAGGAGATGACCCCCCAGCTGATGTCCGAGCGCGGGATCGAGGTGCACGTCCTGCCTGCGACGTCCACCTTCGAGGACGTCCGGGCGGTCGGGGAGCGCGGTCCGGATGGGGTGTTCTTCTCGAACGGACCAGGCGACCCGGCGACCGCTCAGGCGGAGATCGCGCTGCTGCGGCAGGTCCTCGACGCGCGAGTCCCCTTCTTCGGCATCTGCTTCGGCAACCAGCTGCTCGGGCGCGCTCTCGGGTTCGGGACCTACAAGCTCAAGTACGGACACAGAGGCATCAACCAACCGGTCATGGACCGGGCGACCGGCAAGGTCGAGGTCACCGCACACAACCACGGCTTCGCCGTCGACGCACCGCTCGACGACGTGACCATCACGCCTCACGGGCGGGTCCGGGTGTCCCACGTCTGCCTCAACGACGATGTGGTGGAGGGGCTCGAGTGCCTCGATGCGCCCGCCTACTCGGTCCAGTACCACCCGGAGGCAGCCGCTGGGCCGCACGACGCCGCCTACCTCTTCGACCGGTTCATCGAGCTGATGACCGAAAGACACACGCACGACCGGGACGTGCAGATCGAGGAGGCACCCTGATGCCCAGGCGCGACGACATCAAGAGCGTCCTCGTCATCGGCTCGGGACCGATCGTCATCGGCCAGGCAGTCGAGTTCGACTACTCCGGCACGCAGGCCTGCCGGGTGCTGCGCGACGAGGGCATCCGGGTCGTCCTCGTCAACAGCAACCCTGCAACGATCATGACGGACCCAGAGTTCGCCGACGCCACCTACGTCGAGCCGATCACGCCCGAGGTGGTCGAGGCGATCATCGCCAAGGAGCGGCCCGATGCGGTGCTCGCGACCCTGGGAGGCCAGACCGCACTCAACTGCGCCATCGCCCTGCACGAGAACGGGGTCCTCGAGAAGTACAACTGCCCTCTCATCGGCGCGAATGTCGAGGCGATCCAGCTCGGCGAGGACCGGCAGAAGTTCAAGGGCGTCGTCGAGCGCTGCGGCGCCGAGTCGGCCCGTTCGATCATCTGCCACACGATGGACGAGTGCCTCGCCGCGGCAGCGGAGCTGACCTACCCCGTCGTCGTCAGGCCCTCCTTCACCATGGGAGGCCTCGGGTCGGGCTTCGCCTACGACGAGGTGGACCTGCGCCGCATCGCCGGCGCCGGCCTGCAGTACTCACCCGTGACCGAGGTGCTCCTCGAGGAGTCGATCATCGGGTGGAAGGAGTATGAGCTCGAGGTCATGCGGGACCACCGGGACAACGTCGTGGTGGTCTGCTCCATCGAGAACCTCGATCCGATGGGCGTCCACACCGGGGACTCGATCACCGTCGCGCCGGCGCTGACCCTGACCGACCGCGAGTACCAGCGGCTGCGTGACATCGGCATCGCCGTCATCCGTGAGGTGGGCGTCGACACGGGCGGCTGCAACATCCAGTTCGCGGTCAACCCCGAGAACGGCCGGGTCATCGTCATCGAGATGAACCCACGCGTGTCTCGCTCGAGCGCGCTCGCCTCGAAGGCAACCGGGTTCCCGATCGCGAAGATCGCCGCGAAGATGGCCATCGGCTACACGCTCGACGAGGTGCCGAACGACATCACCAAGGAGACCCCGGCGTCCTTCGAGCCGACGCTCGACTACAGCGTCGTCAAGGTCCCCCGGTTCGCCTTCGAGAAGTTCCCAGCGGCCGACCCGACACTGACGACGACGATGAAGTCGGTCGGGGAGGCGATGGCCATCGGCCGCAACTTCACCGAGGCGCTCCAGAAGGCCCTGCGCTCGCTCGAGAAGAAGGACGCCACCTTCCACTGGTCCGGTGAGGTCACTCCCGCGGCTGCCGCGCGGATCCTCCGGGAGGCCAAGGTCCCAACGGACGGGCGGATCGTCCAGGTCCAGCAGGCACTGCGCGGGGGGTGCACCGTCGCGCAGGTGCACGAGGCGACCGGCATCGACCCGTGGTTCCTCGACCAGATCCAGCTCATCAACGAGGTCGCCGACCACCTGGCCGACGCGCCCACCCTGACCCCGGACCTGCTCCGCCTCGTCAAGCGGCACGGCTTCAGCGACGCGCAGGTCGCTGCGCTGCGCGGCATGCCGGAGGCCGTCGTCCGCGGGGTGCGCCACGCCCTGGGCGTGCGGCCCGTCTACAAGACCGTCGACACCTGTGCCGCCGAGTTCGCCGCACTGACGCCGTACCACTACTCGTCCTACGACGAGGAGACCGAGGTCGCCCCACGTGAGCGACCCGCCGTGATCATCCTCGGATCCGGGCCGAACCGCATCGGCCAGGGCGTCGAGTTCGACTACTCCTGCGTCCACGCCTCCTTCGCCCTGCGCGCCGCGGGATACGACACGGTGATGGTCAACTGCAACCCCGAGACGGTCTCCACCGACTACGACACGAGCAGCCGCCTCTACTTCGAGCCACTGACGCTCGAGGACGTCCTCGAGGTGATCCACGCGGAGACCGAAGCGGGCCCGATCGCCGGGGTCATCGTCCAGTTCGGTGGCCAGACCCCGCTCGGCCTCGCGCAGGCCCTCGCCGACGAGGGGGTGCCCATCGTGGGCACCTCACCCGGCGCGATCCACCTCGCCGAGGACCGTGGCGCGTTCGGCC
>DASUQN010000598.1:0-2663 GCA_036280515.1 Intrasporangium sp.
GCTGGGCCGACGCCGCGCCCAGCCACCGGCGCGCTCCTCCCGCGCTCCTCGTCGAGTGTGCGGCTGGCGGCGGAGTCAGCCGTGCACCACGAGGCTCACCACGTTGAGGAGCGCGATGCCGATGGCGGCAAGGAAAGGGACACGCCCTTTGGCAGTCATCGCGACGGCCGCCAGGACGGTACAACCAGCGAGCAGGAGGGCGGAGGTCGTGTCCAGTCCGGGTCCTACGGCGGCCACAACCGAGCCCGCCAGGAGGACGGCGGGTGCGACGACACGGACAACGGGCGCGCCGAGTCTGTGGGGGAGGCCTTGCACGCCCGTCTCGGCGTCGTCGGCGAGATCCGGCAGTGCATTGAGGAAGTGCGCGCCCACGCCGAGCAGCCCGCCCGTCACCATGACCCACCAGGGTGGCCACTGGGGCGTCGGCAGGGCGAGCGTGACGACGGCCGGCAGGATCGCGAAGGCCACGGCGTAGGGGACCGGTGAGAGGGCTGTGCGCTTGAACCAGAGGTTGTAGGCCCAGCCGGAAGCGACACCGAGCACGAGATGCACCGTCCCAGCAGCGATCCCGCACGCGAGCGAGAGGACGACGCAGGCAGTGAGGGCGGTGACCGTCGCGATGCGCACGGTGCCTTCGGCGAGGTCGCCGCGGGCGATCGGTTTGTCGCCGCGGCCGACGGCCCGGTCACGTGAGGCGTCGATGAGGTCGTTCGACCAGCCGATCGAGAGCTGGCCAGCAAGAACGGCCGCGGTGACGAGCAGCCCGCGGGTCAGCGTGTGTCCGGCGGAGGCGGCGAGCAGCGCAGTGAAGGTCGTGACCGCAGCCGTGGGGCCCGGGTGACAGGACAGTGCCAGACCGCGAATGGCCCCCACTGTCGACACGAGTCGAGCGTAGGGCCCTCATCCGCGGGACCTCTGGCTCTGGTGCTCCAGCCCGCAGGAGCGTGTGATTGTCGCAGGGTGATGACGGTGCAGGCGGAGAAGCTCAAGGCGCGGCTCGAACACGAGATGGACGTGCGGTCCCTGGGGTTCGGGATCTGGCTCTATCGGAAGACCAGCGGTCGCGCGCCGCACCTGTGGCACCGACGCGCCCTGGTCCTGACCACGACCGGGCGCCGAACCGGGCAACCACGGACGGTCATGGTGCAGTTCTTCCCCGACGGGGACGACGTGGTCGTCGTTGCCGCGAACAGCGGGATGCCGACGCACCCGGGCTGGTACATCAACCTCAAGGCGGATCCTCGAGCCCACGTGGAGGTCGAGGGCAGGCAGTTGGACGTCCGAGCTGTTGAGCTGTCCGCCCCGGAGGCTGCGGCGTTCTGGCCGCGCGTTCTCGCGATCGCCCCGGACTACGCCAAGTACCGGCAGCGCAAGACGCGGCCCATTCCCCTCATGCGCCTGGTTCCGCTCGATTGAGCCGTTGATCACCGGTCGAAAACTCGGGCAACGGCGATCCTTGGCCGGTTGGGTGAGATTCCAGCCGACCGAGCCAGGGTCGCCGTGACGACCTGGCTTCGCCGTGACGAGCGGACTTCGCATGACGACATCGGCGCTGTGGCGCTTAGGCTGACGGCGTGAGCCACCTAGCGGCTGTCCAGGGCGTCCTTCCGGAACACACCTATCCCCAGGCGGAGATCACGGCGGCGTTCGCTGGGGTGCTCGGCGCGACGGGGTCCAACCGAGAGGTGCTCGAGCGCCTCCATGCCAATGCCGGTGTCAGCCAGCGGCACCTCGCGCTGCCACTCGAGCGCTACTGGCAGCTCGCCGACTTCGGCGAGGCCAACGACGAGTTCATCCGGGTCGCCACGGTGCTCGGCGCCAACGCCGTGAGCAAGGCCCTGGCTGCCGCCGGTCTCGGTCCCGGAGACGTCGACCTCATCGTCTCCACGACGATCACCGGACTCGCAGTCCCGTCGATCGAGGCGCGGATCGCGGGTGAGATGGGCCTGCGTGATGACGTCAAGCGCGTGCCGCTCGTGGGTCTCGGGTGCGTCGCCGGCGCCGCTGGAATCGCCAGGGTCCACGACTACCTCCTCGGCCATCCGGACGACGTTGCCGTCCTCCTCTCCGTCGAGCTCTGCAGCCTCACGGTGCAGCGCGAAGACGCGTCGGTGGCGAACCTCGTTGCCAGCGGCCTGTTCGGTGACGGTGCCGCCGCGGTCGTCATGGTGGGGGCGGACCGGGCGGCCGACCGAGGCCCCGGCCTGGCCGCCGGCCAGCCGCGTGTCGTGGCCACGCGGAGCCGGCTCTACGCCGACACCGAGCGGGCCATGGGCTGGGACGTCGGGGCGACAGGGCTGCGCATCGTCCTTGGCGTCGAGGTGCCAGGCCTCGTCCGCACCAACGTCCGGGGTGACGTGGACCGGTTCCTCTGCGACCACGGACTGACTCGCGCGGACATCGGCTGGTGGGTCGCCCATCCAGGTGGCCCGAAGGTACTCGAGGCGATGGAGGAGGCGCTCGAGGTCGACCGGGACGCGCTCGTCGTCACCTGGCGCTCCCTCGACCAGATCGGCAACCTCAGCTCGGCGTCGGTCCTTCACGTCCTCGCCGACACCTTGCGCGACCGCACTCCCGCGGCGGGCAGCTGGGGGCTCCTGCTTGCCATGGGACCCGGCTTCTGTCTCGAGCTCGTGCTGCTGCGCATGGCGGACTGAGGTGCC
>DASUQN010000599.1:0-6752 GCA_036280515.1 Intrasporangium sp.
TGTCGCGGGCCGCGCTGTCGGCGGAGAGGTCGGTGATCCGGTCGATGAACTCGGCGATCGCCTTGCCCTTGCCGATCATCTTCACCTCGGCGTCATAGTCGGCCCAGGAGTCGTAGCCGAGCAGCGACGCCGTCTCCCGACGCACGGCGAAGATGTCCTGCAGGACTTGGTCGTTGGCCGGCCATCCGATCGTGAGGAACTGCGTCACGAGGTCCCTCCGGGCAGTTGCGTCCTTGGCAAAGGTGCGGAACGGCACGACGTCCGGGTAGTCGGTCGTCACGGTGACGAGGCCGTCGTCGCCGGGCGGGTGGGCGTCGATCCAGTCCGGCGGCATGCCGTCGAGCTGCTCGGGACGGACCCGGATCGAGCGGACGTTCTCTCGGATGTTCTTGCTGAAGTCCTGGCTGAGCAGCAGGCCCTTCTCGCTCAGCTCGCGCAAGCGGGCACGAGTCGCCTCGTCGCGGTCCACGCCCGAGCGGCGGAAGTCGCGCAGCGTTCGCTCGAGCAGGCGAGCGGCAGCTGCGTCGAGACTGGCCGCGTCCAGTGCGGCGAAGACGGCATACAGCTCGCGGTCGAGCCCCAGATCCGTGTCGAGCTTCTGGACCTCCTGGGCCACCATCTCCGCACGGTCCCGAACCGCCTTGTCGGGATGAACTTCGGCGAAGAACGAGGCCACCGAGGCCGCGTTCGACAAGGCGACCTGGGCGTCGTTCCACACCCGCAGGGCATCGACGGCCTCCGTCGGAGGGCTCGCCTTGAGCTCGTCGACGAGCGTGCGGCACCGTGCCAGCTCGTCGTCGCCACGACGGGCCACCCAGTCGAGCCAGTCAGGCCCCGAGTTGTCGGTTGGCAGGGCGAGGGACCTCGGCTCAGTCGTCACGACGGCACTGTATGCCGCTGGGCTCGCCCCGCGCCCGGTGTTTCCTTCCGCTGCGCTCAGTCCCAGAGCCGCAGGGACCGACGGAAGATCCCGGCCAGGTCCTCCTCGGTGACGGTCTTGGGGCAGGTCGCGAGGAGGCGCTGCTGCTTGAGCGCGCCATCCACGAGGGCACTCACGTCCGTCTCGTCGTAGCCCACGGCGCCGAGCCCCGAGGGCAGGCCGATGTCACGCATGAGGTCGAGCAGGATCCCGGGCAGCACGTTCGTCGGGTCCCCCTCCCACCTCGCCTGACGCTCCGGGTCGAGGAATCCGGCCGCGGCGAGGTGTCGTTCGGGGTTGGCGTCGAAGGTCCACCGGAAGGCCTCCGGAGCGGTCAGGGCAACGGCCATGCCGTGCGGCACCATCGGCTCGTCCTGTGGGTAGTCGGGTGGACGGAAGTCGCGCACGCGGCCCGCAACCGGGTAGGCGTTGGCATGCGGCACGTGGACACCGGCGTTGCCGAAGCCGAGCCCGGCAAAGGTCGCCGCCAGCGCCATGTCGCCGCGGGCCCCCTCGTCATCGCCGTCCCTGACCACGACGCGGAAGGCGCGGGCGAGCAGGGTCATGGCCCGCTCGGACCACAGGTCCGCGATGGGGTTGGCCCCGCAGTAGGGCACCCGCTGCTCCGGAGTCTTGCGCGGGTAGTCGGAGTAGGGCCGCGCCGTCCAGCTCTCCAGTGCATGGCAGAGGATGTCCATTCCGGCGCTGGCGGTGACTCCCCGGGGCTGCGTCAGCATCAGCCTCGGGTCGACCACGGCGAGCGTGGGCCGGAGTCGCTCGTGGCTGATGCCCGTCTTGACCTCGAGGGCCAGGACGTCGAGCACGCAGATCGTCGTGCTCTCCGCACCGGTCCCCGAGGTCGTCGGCACTGCGATGAGCGGGAGCAGCGGGTGCTGCGGCGACCGGGCCGCGCCGATCGGTGCGTTGACGTAGTCCATGAGGTCGCCCGGATTGGTCAGCATGAGGTCGACGGCCTTGGCCGTGTCGATCGACGACCCGCCCCCGATGGCCACGACCGCGTCGAACGGCCCGTCGGCTCTGGCTCGGGTGACGGCCACCGCCATGCTTGCGTCGGTCGGCTCGACGTGGGCGGTGGCGTGCACCACCGCGCCGATGCCGTGAGCCCGGAGCTGGTCCGCCATCCGGTCAGGCCCTCCCGTGGCGAGCACACCGGGGTCGGTGACGACGAGCACCCGTCGAGCGCCGAGCTGCGTGAGATCGTGCCAGATCTCGTCCGAGGCTCCCGGGCCGAAGCGCAGGCGCGGGGAGGCGTAGGTGAAGACGGTCTCGCTGGGGTCGCTCATGGGGCCCAGCCTCCCAGCAGCCGTCGCCGTTCAGGCACCGCATGCCGCTCTGGATCAGCCCAGGCGGCGGACCCTGGGCCGTGGCCGCGGCTGGCAGACGGGGCAGGAGTAGGAGGACCGGTTCATGAACTGCTCGCGGCGCATGGGCGTGCCGCAACGGTCACACGGTGCGCCCTCCCGCCCGTAGGCGTGCAGCGACCGGTCGAAGTACCCGCTCGCACCGTTGACGTTGACGTAGAGCGCGTCGAAGCTGGTGCCGCCCTGGCCGAGCGCCTCGGACATGACATCCCGAGCGCGGTCGAGGATGCAGCTCAGGGTCGGCTTGGTGAGGGTCGCGCAGATCCGCTCGCCATGGACCCTGGCCCGCCACAACGCCTCGTCGGCATAGATGTTGCCGATCCCCGAGACGAGCGACTGGTCGAGCAGCGCCCGCTTGACGGCGCTGTCTCGGGCCTTCATGCGGCGCACCACGGCGGCCTGGTCGAAGCTCGCCTCGAATGGGTCCGGGGCGATGTGGGCCACCGCTGCCGGAACGCCGTCGGGAGTGAGCGGCGAGAGAGCCAGCCCCCCGAACGTGCGTTGGTCGACGAAGTGCAGCTGGGGACCGCCGTCCACGAAGTCGAAGACGGCGTGGCAGTGCTTGTCGCGGGGCAGACCCGCCGGCTTGACGAGCATCTGGCCGCTCATGCCGAGGTGGACGATGAGGGCTTCGTCGGCGTCCAGGACGAGCCACAGGTACTTGCCCCGTCGAGCCGCCGACGTGACCGTCGCTCCCGTGATCCGAGCGGCCAGATCCCCCGGCCCGGCGACGTGGCGGCGTGCGACCCGCAGGCCGGTGATCTCGGCGCCGGCGATACGGCGCCCGACGACGTGGTCCGCCAGTCCACGGCGGACCACCTCGACCTCAGGCAGCTCCGGCATCAGTCCCGGCCGGAGCGACCCGACGCGGCCTCGGCGCTGGCAGACCGGCGCGCATCCAGGGTGTGCCACGCCTCCTTGGCGGCCTTCTGCTCCGCTTCCTTCTTGCTGCGGCCATGCCCCTCACCCAGCACCTCGTGGCTGAAGACGACGCGTGCGTGGAACTCCTTCTCATGGTCGGGGCCCTGCTCGGCGACGCGATACTCCGGGGCCCCCTGGCCGACCGCCGCGGCCACCTCCTGGAGACTCGTCTTCCAGTCGAGCCCGGCGCCCAGCGTCGCCGCCTCCTCGATGAGGGCGTCGAAGTGGTGGTGGATGAACTGCGCAGCGTGCTCGATGTCGGTGGACAGGAACACCGTCCCGATGAGGGCCTCCATCGTGTCGGCCAGGATCGATGCCTTGTCGCGACCGCCAGTGGCCTCCTCACCCTTGCCGAGCATGACGTACTGGCCGAGGTCGAAGGTGCGTGCGACATCGGCGAGCGCCCGCATGTTGACGACCGCGGCTCGCAGCTTGGCGAGCTGGCCCTCGGCCAGGTCCGGATGTCCGCGGTAGAGGGTCTCGGTCACGACTAGGCCGAGCACCGAGTCCCCCAGGAACTCGAGCCGCTCATTGTTGGGGACTCCGCCGTTCTCGTAGGCGTACGAGCGGTGCGTCAGGGCACGCAGGAGCAGCGGCTCGTCGATGTCGCGCCCGACCACCTCCTGGAGGTGGCCGAGCAAGGCATCGACGGGCCGCTGTGGGACCGCCAGTACACCCGCTTCGCCGTCGCTCACGGGGGTGCCCACGGGCAGATCAGGCCTGGTGCTCGGTGCGCTCGGCAGCGGCGTAGTAACGGCCCTTGTAGGTGCCGCAGGACGGGCACGCGATGTGCGGCTGGGCCGCCGCACCGCACTGGGGGCACGTGGTCAGGGTGGTCGGCGCAGCCTTCCAGTTCGCGCGGCGCGAACGGGTGTTGGACCGCGACATCTTCCGCTTCGGGACAGCCACGTCAGTTCCTCTTCTCTTGCGGGTCGTCCTGCAGCAGTCCGCTGAGGGCCGACCATCGGGGGTCGATCACTTCATGATGGTGGTCCGGGTCCTCGGCGAGGCGGAGACCGCACTGGGCGCACAGCCCGGGGCAGTCGTCCCGGCACACGGGTTGGAACGGCAGCGTGGGAACCACCGCGTCCCGCAGCACGGTCTCGAGATCGACGAGGTCGTCCACCAGCTCGTACACGTCGTCCTCGTCAGAGTCGCCCGCCACCTCGTGGTGGTGCGCCGCCCGATCGGTGTAGGCGAACAGCTCCTGGAATCGCGCGTCGACGTCGAGCTCGACGGGATCCAGGCACCGCACGCAGGCACCGGTCGCCGTGCCGGAGACCGAACCCGTGATCAGCACTCCCTCGACGACCGACTCGAGCCGCACGTCGATCTCCACCGGCGAACCGGCCTTGATCGCGATGACCTCGGTGCCGAGGTCCTCGGGGAGCACCACGGTGCGCTGGAGCTCCTGCATCGTCCCGGGTCGCCTGCCCAGCTTCCGGGTGTCGAGCACCAGGGGCGAACGGGGATCGGGACGGTCCATGACTCCTGCACAGCGTTAGGTGTGGGTTCGGCCCGCGTCAAGGCAGACGTGGACCGACGTCCAAGGCTACCGGAGGGGGTCGGCGGGCCCAAATCAGCGCATTCGCTCCTCGAGCGCCGCGAGCACGACGTCCGGCACGAGGCCCGCCACGTCACCGCCGTAGCGGACGACCTCCTTGATCAGCGAGCTGGACACGTGTTGCAGGTCCGGCGCGGACGAGAGGAAGAGCGTCTCGACCCCTGTGAGGTGGCGGTTCATGTGCGCCATCGGCAGCTCGTAGGCGAAGTCGGTGCCGCCACGCAGCCCCTTGACCATCGACCGCGCCCCGACCTCGAGACAGACGTCGACGACGAGCCGGTCGGCCCACGCAGCGATGCGCACGTTGTCCAGATGGGACAGCGACTGCTTGAGCAGCTCGAGCCGCTCGTCAACACTGAAGGTCCCCTTCTTGGCCTGGTTGTGCAACACCGCGACGACCACCTCGTCGAAGAGGCCGGCGGCCCGCTCGATGATGTCCACGTGCCCGTTGGTCACGGGGTCGTAGGAGCCGGGGCACACGCAGCGGCGCGGTTCGATCGTCACGGAGCCAACCTACGCGACCCCGCCGGAGGTGGGTGGCTCCGCGAACCACACGGTCGTCTCGCCGTAGCGCTTCTCCCCGGAGAGCTCGAGCCCCGCGGGCCACGACGGCTGAGGGGACCTCGTCGACCGCTCCACGACGATGAACGCCTCCGGAGCGAGCCACCCGTGCTCCACGAGACCGGCGAGCACGTCCGCCAGGGCCTCTTCACTGATGTCGTAGGGCGGGTCGATGAAGACGAGGTCCATCCTGATGCCGGCGGGCGGGCCGGCCCGGATAACGCGCTCGACCGTGTCCATGACGACTCGGACCCCTGCCGCGCCGACCGTGTCGATGTTGCGCGCGATGACCTTGGCAGCCTTCCGGTCCGACTCCACGAGGAGCACCCGGGAGGCCCCGCGGCTCGCCGCCTCGAGTCCCAGGGCCCCAGAGCCGGCGTAGAGGTCCAGGACGTGCGTGTCGACCAGCAGGCCGTGGTGCTCGAGCCGGCTGAAGAGGGCTTCACGGACCCGGTCCGACGTGGGGCGCGTCATCGAGCCTGCCGGGGTGCGCAGCGCGCGGCCGCCCGCCGAGCCGCTGATGATCCTCGTCATGTCAGCCCCGCTCCAGCCACACGGCCTGTTCCTCGTCGAGGCGCGTGGCCACCGCCGCGGCGAGCTCCGGATGCTGCCGCAGGTCGGGATCAGCGTCGACGAGAGCGAAGGCGTCCTCCCGGGCCTCTGCGATGATCTGCTCGTCCTCCCGACGGGCCAGCCGCAGGTGGCGCACCGAGTTGACGCGCCCGCTCTGGCGGGCGCCGAGGACGTCCCCCTCCCGCCGGAAGAAGAGGTCCGCCCGGGCGAGCTCGAAGCCGTCCGTGGTGCTCGCCACGGCATCGAGGCGTTGCTTCGCTCGCTCGCCCGGGTCCTTCGACAGGAGCAGGCAGAGCCCGGGCGCCGAGCCCCTGCCCACCCTGCCGCGCAGCTGGTGCAGCTGCGAGATGCCGAAACGCTCGGCGTCGACGACGACCATGACCGACGCGTTGGGCACGTCGACCCCGACCTCGATGACGGTCGTCGCAACGAGGACGTCAATCTCCCCGGCACCGAAGGCACGCATCGTGTCCTCCTTCGTCTCCGGGTCGAGCCTGCCGTGCAGCACACCGACCCGCGTCCCGGTCAGGGCGGGGTTGCGGCTCAGCTGGTGCCACATCGTGTAGACCCCGGTCAGCTCCTCCTCGGCAGGGCCCTCCTCGCCGTCCTGCAGGTCCACGGGCTCCCACTCGTGGGCGTCCTCGTCAGAGGTGTCGGACGACAGGACGGAACCGGGGTCAGGATCGCCGATGCGCGGGCACACGACATACGCCTGGTGACCCTTGGCCACCTCCTCCGCGACTCGTTGCCAGGTCCGGTCGACCCAGTGGGGCTTGGCTACGTCGACGACGTGGGTCGTGATCGGAGACCGGCCCTTGGGCAGCTCCCGAAG
>DASUQN010000600.1:0-2580 GCA_036280515.1 Intrasporangium sp.
AGGGGGGCGGGGCATAGAGGGGCCTTTCGGTCACGCGTCCGATCGCACAGCACGCACGATCGAGCGGCCGGGACCTTGGCCCGACCGCCATCCACCATACGCACGCCCCGCCCCGAGTCACCAAATCGATGTGGTAGCAGGTGGAAGGTCAAACCGGCCCATGGTGCACAAACCGTCACGACACCGGATGAGGCCTTCGCCACTGCTCGCGTGGGTCACGCTCCAGGCCCGTCCCCCGGCAGCCTCAGTCGTCCGACTGGCGCTCGATGGCCGCCTCGAGCCGCTCCAGCTTGCCGTCGAGCTCGCCGCTGAAGCCGGGGCGGATGTCGGCCTTGAGCACGAGCCCAACGCGGGGTGACGCCTCGGCGATGACGTCGCAGCACCGCTTCACCACGGCGATGCACTCGTCCCACTCCCCCTCGACCGTCGTGAACATCGCGTCGGTCCGGTGGGGCAACCCCGACTCCCGGACGACGGTGATGGCGCGGGCGACCGCATCGCTCACCGACCCGGTGTCATCGGCGGCAACAGTCGGGGCAACGGAGAAGGCGATCAACATGCCCACACCGTATGCCGCTGGGCCGGCTCCCATGGACCAGCCGGGGTGCCGCTCCTCCCGCAGAGCCGCCATCCCCGAGCCGGGGCGTAGCCACCCGGACAACTCAGCCGGGGCTGGGTTGTCTGCACGACTGCACTGGGATCACCCGAACAGGCCAGCCCGGGCTGAGTTGTCCCCGCGACCACTGAGCCGCAGTGTCAGATGTCGACCTGGGTCAGCAGCGTGTCCGCCGCCGTGTGCGGGTCGGAGTCGCCGTCCACCACCCGGGCGGCCAGGGTGCTGAGGCCGTGATGCCCACGAACGTCTCCCAAGCGCGCCCGCAGCGACGCGAGCGCGATCGACTCGATCTCGTCCGCCGCCCGGCGCTCACGGCGACGGCGCAGGTCGCCGTTGGCCTCCATGTGGGCCCAGTGCTTGTCGAGTGCCTCCATCACCGAGTCGACGCCGACCTTCTGCGCCGCGATGGTCTTGACCACCGGGGGCCGCCAGAGTCCCGGCTCGGTGCGGTCGCCGAGCGAGATCATGTGCCGCAGGTCGCGCACCGTCGCATCGGCGCCGTCCCGGTCCGCCTTGTTGACGACGAAGACGTCCCCGATCTCGAGGATCCCGGCCTTCGCCGCCTGGACGCCGTCTCCCATCCCCGGTGCCAGCAGCACGATGGACGAGTCTGCCAGGCCCGCGATCTCGACCTCGGACTGCCCGACCCCCACGGTCTCGACGAGGATCACCTGGCAGCCAGCGGCGTCGAGCACGCGAATGGCCTGTGGCGTCGTCCACGAGAGTCCGCCGAGATGGCCCCGTGAGGCCATGGACCGGATGTAGACCTCGGGGTCCAGGGCGTGGTCCTGCATGCGGATCCGGTCACCGAGCAGGGCTCCGCCCGAGAACGGTGACGACGGGTCCACGGCGAGGACGCCGACGCGCAGCCCCCGCTCGCGGAAGGCGCCGACGAGCATCGTCGTCGACGTCGACTTGCCGACGCCGGGTGAGCCGGTGAGGCCGATGACCCACGCTCCCCCGGTGTGCGGCGCGAGGGCGGCCATGACCTCGCGCAGGGCGGGATGGGCGTCCTCGACGAGGGAGATGAGGCGCGCTACGGCGCGCGGCGATCCCGCCCTGGCCGACTCGACCAGGGCGGGCACGTCAACAGTTCGGCGTGAGGTCACCTCTGCTGGATGCAGCTTCGTCGCGCCGTGGTCAGGCCGACTTCGGCACGCGCACGATGAGCGCGTCGCCCTGGCCACCACCGCCGCAGAGCGCCGCGGCGCCGACGCCGCCGCCGCGCCGCTGGAGCTCCAGCGCGAGGTGCAGGGCGATGCGAGCTCCCGACATGCCGACCGGGTGACCGAGCGCGATGGCGCCTCCGTTCACGTTGACCTTCTCGACGTCGATGCCGAGCTCCTTGGCCGAGGCCAGGCCGACGGCGGCGAACGCCTCGTTGATCTCGACGAGGTCGAGGTCGGTCGGGGCGATGCCCTCCTTCTCGCACGCCTTGGTGATGGCACGCGCGGGCTGCTGCTGGAGCGTCGAGTCCGGGCCGGCGACGACGCCGTGCGCGCCGATCTCGGCGACCCACGTCAGGCCGAGCTCTTCTGCCTTGGCCTTGCTCATGACGATGACCGCGGCCGCGCCATCGGAGATCTGCGAGGCGGACCCAGCGGTGATGGTCCCGTCCTTGCTGAAGGCCGGGCGCAGCCCCGCGAGCGAGGCGGCCGTCGTGTCGGCCCGGATGCCCTCGTCCGACTTGAACTCGATCGGGTCGCCCTTGCGCTGCGGGATCGACACCGCGACGACCTCGTCGTCGAAGATGCCGTCCTTCCAGCCCTTCGCGGCGAGTTGGTGCGACCGGGCCGAGAACTCGTCCTGCTCCTCTCGCGTGAAGGCCTGCTCCCCGGTGTTGGCCTGCTCGGTCAGGGCCCCCATGGCCTGGTCGGTGAAGGCGTCCCACAGCCCGTCGTAGGCCATGTGGTCGCGCATCGTGACGTCGCCGTACTTGTAGCCCTCGCGCGACTTCGTCATCA
>DASUQN010000601.1:0-5288 GCA_036280515.1 Intrasporangium sp.
TCGCTGCGGCAGGCCATCAACGGCCTGGGCGATAGCGGCGATGTGCTCAGCGGTGGTGCCACAGCAGCCCCCGACGAGGTTGACGAGCCCCGAGGCGGCGAACTCGCCGATGATGGCTGCGGTCTCCTCCGGCACCTCGTCGTACTCACCGAAGGCGTTGGGCAGCCCGGCGTTCGGGTAGCACGAGACGAAACAGTCGGCGACGCGGGCCATCTCACTGATGTAGGGACGGAGCTCCTTGGCGCCGAGCGCGCAGTTGAGGCCGACCGCGAGCGGACGGACGTGCCGGACGGAGTTCCAGAAGGCCTCCGTCACCTGCCCGGACAAGGTGCGTCCCGAGGCGTCCGTGATCGTGCCGGAGACGATGACCGGCCACCGACGGCCGAAGTCCTCGAAGGTCCTCTCGACGGCGAAGATCGCGGCCTTGGCGTTGAGCGTGTCGAAGATCGTCTCGATGACCAGCAGGTCGGCTCCGCCCTCGACGAGGCCGCGCGCCGCGTCCGCATAGGCCGCGACGAGCTGGTCGAAGGTGACGTTGCGCGCGCCGGGGTCGTTGACGTCCGGGGAGATCGAGGCCGTGCGCGTCGTGGGTCCCATGGCACCGGCCACCCAACGCGGGCGGTCAGGGGTCCGCGCCGTCATCGCGTCGGCCTCTCGGCGGGCCAGCCTGGCGGCCTCGAGGTTCAGCTCGTGGGCGAGCTCGCTCATCTGGTAGTCGCCGAGCGAGATCGCAGTCGCGTTGAACGTGTTGGTCTCGATGATGTCGGCGCCGGCATCGAGGTACCCGCGGTGGATCCTGGCGATGAGATCGGGTCGGGTCAGCGTGAGCAGGTCATTGTTGCCCTGCAGGTCGGTCGGCCAGTCGGCGAACCGCTCGCCGCGGTAGCCCGCCTCGTCGGGTCGTTCCTGCTGGATCGCCGTACCCATGGCGCCGTCGAGGACCATGATCCGCTCCCGCAGGGTCGCGGCGAGGGCCTCGGTGGCGTCAGGACGGAGCTCGGTGTCGGTCACGGCTCTTCTCTCGTGGATGGCAGGATCCCCAATTCTAGGGATGTCCGCACACTTGCCTCGGGAAGTGCCGAACTGTGGTCGCCGCGAGGTCGCTGTGACGGGGGCCCTGCGCGGCATAGGGTGAGATCGAGGGCGCAGGCGCACCCGGTGAGAGGAGGCCACGTGCTGGAGTTCGAGGACGTTCCGGAGCTCGTCGACCCCGTGCTCATCGCGGCCTTCGAGGGCTGGAACGACGCCGGTGAGGCGGCCAGTTCCATCGTCCGGCACCTCGCCGACGTCTGGGATGCCGAGCTCGTCGCGGCGTTCGACCCGGAGGACTACTACGACTTCCAGGTCAACCGCCCGCGCGTCAGCACCGAGGACGGTCGACGGGTGCTGTCCTGGCCGACGACGCGCATCCTCGTCGCAACGGAGACCGGCTTCGACCGCGATGTCGTGCTCGTGCAGGGCATCGAGCCGTCCATGCGATGGCGTGCCTTCACCATGGAGCTGCTCGAGCTCGCGCAGCAGCTCGGTGTCACCACGATCGTCACGATCGGGGCGCTCCTCGCCGACGTCCCGCACACCCGCCCCATCCCGGTCACGGCGACGGCGGAGGACGACGCGGCCATCCACCGCTTCGACGTGGAGGCGAGCCGGTACGAGGGACCGACCGGGATCGTGGGGGTGCTCAGCGCGACCGCGAGCGACGCGGGCCTCCCGGCGGTGTCCGCGTGGGCCGCGGTGCCCCACTACGCCGGCGCGTCGCCGTCACCCAAGGCGACGCTCAGCCTCCTGCGGCGGATCGAGTCCCTGCTCGGCGTGACCATCCCGCACGGCGACCTCGAGGAGAGTGCACGGGCGTGGGAGCGCGGCGTGGACGAGCTCGCCCAGTCCGACGAGGAGGTCGCGGAGTACGTCCAGTCGCTGGAGGAGGCGCAGGACACCGCCCAGCTGCCGGAGGCCACTGGAGACGCCATTGCCCGCGAGTTCGAGCGCTACCTCCGTGGGCGGGACGACGACCAGGGCGGCCGCTGAGTGCTCTCGTGGCGCAAGACCATTCATTCCGTATGCCGCTGAGCTCACTCCCGCTGTCACCACACTTCCCCTCCTCCCGCGCTCTCAATCCGCAACACCGAGCACCGGTCAACCCGCCCCGGTGATCACCGTCGTGAGCTGCCCGGTGCTGGGTGTGTTGCCGATCCTCAGAGGCGGAGGCCGAGGAGCGCGTCGAGGGCTCGGGCCAGCACGCCCGGCGCGCCGAGGTCGTCCCCGCCCTGCGTGAGGGCCGTCTTGGCCCAGCGGTCGACGGCAGCGAGCGCCCTAGGACTGTCGAGATCGTCGGCCAGGGCGGCCCGGACCTCGGCGACGGTCTCCTCCGCCGGCGGGCCGCCGTTGCCCGAGACGGCCGAGCGCCACGTGGCCAGGCGCTGCTGCCCGCTCGTGAGGTAGCTGTCCTCCCAGATCCAGTCCTCGGCATGGTGCCGGGCGAGCAGGGCCAGCCGGATCGCCATGGGGTCAACGCCGCGGCGCCGCAGCTCGGACACGAAGACGAGGTTGCCCTTGCTCTTGCTCATCTTCTCGCCATCGAGCCCGATCATGCCCTGGTGGACATAGGCCCGGGCGAACGTCGGCGTGCCGGTGAACGCCCGGGCATGGGCGGCACTCATCTCGTGGTGCGGGAAGATGAGGTCGGTGCCGCCTCCTTGGACGTCGATGGGGACCCCGAGACGGGCACAGGCGATGCAGGCGCACTCGATGTGCCAGCCGGGGCGCCCGGGCCCCAGCTGGCCGCCGGCCCAGGACGGCTCGCCCGCCCGGTGCGCCCGCCACAGGAGAGCATCGAGTCGGTTGCGCTTGCCGGGGCGGTCCGGATCCCCGCCTCGCTCGGCGAAGAGCTCGAGCATGCCGGCCTCGTCGAGCCGGCTGACCGAGCCGAACTTCGGGTCGCGGCTGATGTCGAAGTAGACGTCGTGGGCCTCGGCTCCCGAGGCGTCGGGGGCAGGCACGAGGTAGGCATCGCCGGAGGCGACAAGCTTCTCGATCGGCTCGATGAAGGTCGGGATGCTCTCGACGGCTCCGAGGTACTCGTCGGGCGGCAGGACCGCGAGAGCGGTCATGTCCTCCCGGAAGAGGTCGATCTCCCGGGTGGCCAGCTCCTCCCAGCCGATGCCGTCCCGCTCGGCACGCTCGAGCAGCGGATCGTCGATGTCGGTGATGTTCTGGATGTACCGCACGGTGACCCCGCTGTCGCGCAGAACGCGAACGAGCAGGTCGAACGTCACGTAGGTTGCCGCGTGCCCGAGGTGGGTCGCGTCGTACGGGGTGATGCCACACACGTACACCGATGCGGACTCCCCCACGGCGGCGGGGACGTGCTCGCCCGTCACCGTGTCTCGGACTCGCACCTCGGGCGATCGACCGGGAACCTGCGGGACGAACGCTGCGGGCCAACTTTTCACGCGGCAGACTCTATCCGGCGCCTCCGGGACTCCCCTCGCCTGCCCAAATCGAGCAACAAACCAATCGAGTGAGCGAGAATTGCGCGGCCCGGGATCCGCCGGCTCGCAATTCTTGTTCAGTCGATCAGGGCTGGTGGCTCAGCTCGGGGCGAAGAGTCCCGTTTCCTGTTCACTCGATCGGAGGGAGGAAGGGAGGAGTCAGAGCGGGGGCCAGGGCACAGCCGGCCAGCCCGGGCTCGGCCGGGGGTGGCGGCGCCGGCGGAGCAGGCCCTCGACCCGTCCGCGGAGAGCAGCGACGTCAGCGTGGGGCAGCAGGGCTTCCAAGGCCTCCGTGAGGCCGCTCGCGGCATCGTCCAGCGCGTCGAGCAGTCGCTCGAGACGGGCGAGGTCGCCGTCGACCAGGGGGTCGCCGGCCCAGCCCCAGAGCACGGTCCGCAGCTTCGGGTTGGCGTGGAAGCTGACCCCGTGGTCGATGGCCCAGAGCCGCCCATTCACGTCCCGTAGACAGTGCGAACCCTTGCGATCCGAGTTGTTGATCACCGCGTCGAGCACGGCGAGGGATCGAACGTCTTCGCGGGTGGAGTGCACCACGGTGACTCCCCGGCCGGACGGGGTCTCCCCCGAAAAGGTGCCGACCCAGCCGGGCGGCACCTTTCCCTCCGGCACGAGGTCGACGACGAGGTCGTCTGCGAGCGGCGAGAAGGGGTCGCCGATCCAGCGTTGGACCGACCCCGGACCGAGCGGACCGTCGCGGAGGACGGTCGGCGGGACGACGCGCCAGCCGCCGGCCTCCGACACGAGGCGCGCGGCCACCTCCCGGCCGGCGAGCGTCCCCTCCGGGAAGTCCCACAGCGGCGCTTCCCCACGCACCGGCTTGTAGATGGCGTGGCCGCCGTCCTCGGCGAGGAGGCGCACCAGCACCGAGAGGTTGGACGAGTCGGCGACCCGTCCTACCACCTCGAGATCCCCGAGTAGCGCAACGTCGTCGGGCGCCGCGCGGAAGCTGCCGTCAGCGACGGTAGCCATTGGCCCGCGGGCAGATGTGGCCCGTCGGGTCGAGGGGGCCACCGCAGAAGGGGCAGGGGGGCCGGCCGGCCGCGACGATGGACAGGCTGCGCCGGGCGAAGGCGCGCGCCTGTGCGGGGTCCAGGGTCACCCGGAGGGAGTTCCGCGAGAAGGGCGACTCCTCGCCCGACTCGGCGCTACCGGCCACGGGGTCCTCGGCCGCCTCGCCTTCCTCGAGCTCGTCCGGGTCGTGGTCGTGGCACTCGATGACGAGACGCTGACGCCCCTCGTCCCAGGCGAGGGACAGGGTCTGGACGCGCCAGTCCTCCTCGAACGGAGTCTCGAGCGGATCGGTGTCCTCGGGCGCACCACCGGGCTGCCCCGGCTCGACGGCCGTCGTCGGCGCCAGCTGGTCCAGCACGTCGTTGATGCGGTCGGCCAGGATCGACACCTGCTGCTTCTCGACGGCCACCGTGACGACGCGCCGGCCGTCGCTGGCCTGCAGGTAGAAGGTACGGTTACCCGTGGGTCCGACGGTGCCAGCCACGAAGCGCGGCACCGGGTCGAACTCCTGGAACGTCATACGAGCGACCTTATCCGACCGTGTTCGAGCACCCTATTCGAGCACAGAGGGGTCGCCGGTCGGGTCGTCATCGGGCAGATCCGCACCGGCGGGGCTCCCCGCTCCACCACCGATCACGGCATCGCCGTCGACCCCGGGACCCGCCGTCGGGCGGATCGCGTGCAGGTCACCGGCCATGTCGTTGAGCCGGAGCAGGAAGGGCTTCCGACTCGTGTAGCGCACGACGCTGACGGAGCCCGGGTCGACCA
>DASUQN010000602.1:0-2983 GCA_036280515.1 Intrasporangium sp.
GGTGCGCCGGTTCGGCGACCTGACCGCGGTCGACGGGGTCTCGTTCCGGATCGGACGAGGAGAGACGTACGGCCTGCTCGGCCCCAATGGCGCCGGCAAGACGACGACGATCAACATGGTGGCAGGCCTCATCGCTGCGGACGAGGGGACTGTGACCATCGCCGGGGAGCGGATGGGCCCGGCCTCGGTGGCCCCGAAGCGGCATATCGGCCTCGTGCCCCAGGACCTCGCCATCTACCCCGAGCTCACCGCGCGCGAGAACCTCACGCTCTTCGGCCGACTCCAGGGGATGACCGGCCCGGAGCTGCGCACTCGGGTCGACGAGGTCATCGAGCTCATCGGCCTGACGGAGCGTGCCAAGGACCTGAGCAAGGAGTTCTCCGGCGGGATGAAGCGCCGGCTCAACATCGGCATCGGCCTGCTCCACCAGCCGACGCTGCTCATCCTCGACGAGCCGACCGTCGGGGTGGACCCCCAGTCGCGCAACCAGATCCTCGAGTCGGTGGAGCGGCTCTCCGTCGAGGGCATGGCCGTCCTCTACACGACTCACTACATGGAGGAGGCCGAGCGGCTCTGCGACCGGGTCGGCATCATCGACTCGGGCAGGCTTCAGGCCGAGGGCACCCAGGACGAGCTGATCCGGCTGACCGCGGGTGCGGACCACATCCGGCTCGCCGGCAGCGGCGACACCAGCGCCGCCGCGGAAGCCCTGCGGGCGTTGCCGGCCGTGATGCAGGTCGTCGCGGACCGGCACTCCCTCCAGCTGACCGTGACCGATGCGCCGACGGCCGTTGCCGAGATCGTGACGAGCGCGACTGGTGCCGGGATGGGCCTCGCCGACGTGGAGATCACCAGGCCGGACCTCGAGTCGGTCTTCCTCCATCTCACCGGCAAGGCCCTGCGGGACTGAGGGGGACCCGTGCGAGAGCTGTGGACGATGACGCAGTACGACCTGCGTCAGCGCATCCGTGACAAGTCCCTCATCATCTTCTCGATCATCGTGCCGCTCGCGCTGATGTTCGTCCTCGACCTCGTCCTCGGCGACCTGACCAGTCCCGAGCTCCAGCCGACGACCGTGGCGGCCTCCGTGCCTTCGGAGGACCCGCTCGCGGCAGCGCTCGTCGACGTCGTCCGGTCGCTCGATGGGGTCGAGGGCATGGACATCACCGTGCAGGACGCCGCAGCCGATGAGGTGCACGACCTCACCCGTGACGGTCGCGTGCAGCTGGGTCTCATCGTGCCGGAGGGTTTCAGCACCGCCCTGCAGCAGGGCATGGCAACGGAAGTCACCGTGGTGTCGGGTGAGGGCACGGGCATCGAGCAGTCGATCGTCACCTCTGTCGTCGAGTCGACGGTCAACCGCTTCTCGGCCGGGGCGCTCGCGGCGGCGGCCGGCGCCCAGTCCGGCCTCGCGCCAGTGGATCTCGCGGCCGTCGGGCAGGAGGTGGCCACGGCCGAGTCGACCATCACGCTCGCCCATGGAACGGCCTCCAACGAGCAGCTCTCACCCACCGGGGCGCTCGTCGCAGGCCAGGCTGGGTTGTTCCTCCTCTTCACCGTCGGCTTCGGCGTCACCGCCCTGGTAGCCGAGCGCGAGCAGGGCACGCTCTCCCGGCTCAAGTCGATGCCGATGCCGTCCTGGACCATCGTCACGGCCAAGGCTCTCGTCAGCTTCATCCTCGGCGTCGTGGCGACGGCCATCCTGCTGACCTTGGGGGGCCGGCTGTTCAACGTCAGCTTCGGCTCGCCCGTCGCGGTAGGCGTCCTCATCGTCGCCGCCGTGGTCGCCGCGACGTCCCTCATGTTCGTCATCGCACGGGTGGCCCGGACGGCCGAGCAGGCCAACATTGCCCAGTCGATCATCGCCTTGGTCCTCGGCATCGCGGGCGGCGCGTTCTTCACGATCACCGCGAGCGGCTGGGTCGGCTCGCTGATGGACCTCAACCCGGTGTCGGCTTTCATCCGCGGGCTCGGCATCACCTCGGGTGGCGGCGGTCTGGGCGACATCGGCACTCCGTTGCTCATCATGCTCGGCTTCGCGGCCGTCGTGCTCGTCATCGCCCGGCTGATCCCGGATCGAGGGGCCGCCCAGTGAGGGCCGTGCTCACCATCACCGGCGCGGAGCTGCGTCGCTTCCTGCGCGACCGGTCCAACATCTTCTTCGTCTTCATCTTCCCGCTGCTGCTCGTCGTCGTCATCGGCGCGCAGTTCGGCGGCTCTGCCACCACCGGGCGCGTCAGCATCGCCGGGGAGGACGGGCCACTCCGTCAGGCCGTGGTCACCGAGCTGGAGGCCAGCCAGACGACCGTGGCCTTCGGCGACTGGGACGACATCGTCGAGGCGGTCTCGCGGGGCCGCACGACGGTCGGGCTGCGCTTCCCCGACGGGTCCAACGCGGCCTTCGCGGCCGGCCAGCCCGTCGAGCTCGAGATGCTGCCGAGCTCGCAGTCGGCGTCCATCGCCGTGCAGCAGGTGATTCGGGCAGCGGTCGACAAGGTCGAGCTCGACCGGGCACAGATCGCCGCGCTCGTCACGCGCGGTGTGACCCAACAGGCCGCAGAAGGCGCGGTAGCGACGGCGCGGACCCAGGTCACCGCGCCGACGGTCCAGATCGAGGACGTCGACGAGCTCGCACAGGAGTTCTCCGGTCTGGGGCAGTTCGACCTCGGCGCGTCCTCCATGGTGCTGCTCTTCACCTTCCTCTCGTCACTCGCTGGATCGGCCACGCTCATCCAGGCGCGCCGGCAGGGCGTCATCGCGCGCGCGTTGGCGGCGCCTGTCTCGAACACGCAGGTCCTCCTCGGCCAGGCGGGTGGTCGCTTCACCATCGCCCTCTTCCAGGCGGTCTACATCGTCGTGGCGACCGGCGTGCTCTTCGGGGTCGACTGGGGCAACCTGTGGCTGACGGCACTCGTCCTCGTGGCCTTCTCGGCCGTGTCCGCGGGCGCGGCGATGGTGCTCGGCTCGCTCATCGACAACGAGG